>JAISDI010000030.1 GCA_031264895.1 Endomicrobium sp.
AATACGAAATTGGGCTTTAATGAAATATTATATTACCTGACTTCAACCTTTTAGCTCACCCATATCTTTCTTTTTATGAGTGTTTTTATGGCTTTTTACTCTTTTAGGTTGAAGTCAGGGGAATATCAGGCTTTCCAAGTGGGGGTTACGGCTACGACAAAATGATTCCCGATAAAAAAACTTCGGGCATGACAAACGAGTGAAATCATTTTTGTCGTCATGCCCGAAGTTTTAGAATTATGTAATTCCATAACAGCCTGACCAGCCGGAAGCCATGTTAAATACTTACGTACAGCGGTTTTGCTTTTTTTGCCGTTAATTACTAACTGCTAATCATCGTATATAAAAACTATTCCGCTTCGCTGTCTTCTGTCAGGATTTCTCCAAGCGTTGGCTTTTCGGATTGGGCGGCGTATTTTTTTACCAGTTCTTTTTCTCTTTCAAATTCCAGTTTTTTGATTGAAGCTTCTATTTTTCTGTCTCTTATGTCAACTTTTATTATTTTGGCTTCAATTTCATCGCCTTCTTTTAATATGCTTTTGTTTCTGTCTTCTTTTATCGAGGACGCTTCTGAATTTTTTATTAACGCTTCTATTCCGGGTTCAATTTCCGCAAAAGCGCCGAATTCCGCCACTCTTATCACTTTTGCGCTTACTACGGCGCCGGACTTATACTTTTTGTACGGGTCGGTTTTAGTATGTTTTATTGAAAGAGATATTTTTTCGTTTTGCGGGTTTACTTCTAAAATAACAACGTCGATTTCCTGTCCTTTTTTTACCATGTCTTCAGGGTGCTTTATTCTTTCCGTCCACGAAAAATCACTTATATGCACCAAACCCTCTATGCCTTCGGGAAGTTTTACGAAAGCGCCGAAAGGCATAAGATTTTGAACTATGCCTTTTACCGTCGTGCCGGGAGCGTAATGCCTTACGGCTTCGTCCCAGGGGTTTGCCTGCATTTTTTTGATCGACAATGAAATCTTTTTGTTTTCTTTGTCTACGGCTATTATTTTTACTTCTATTTCATTGCCTTTTTTTACATTTTTTCTAAAAGAAGCTTCGCTGTCGTTCCACGCATATTCTGAAGCGTGCAGCAAACCTTCAATGCCCTGCTCAAGCTCTACAAAAGCGCCGTAATCCATAATCGAAGTTACTTTGCCTTTCATTATGAGGCCTACGGGAAATCTTTCAGCCGCCGAATCCCACGGGTGCGGGCTGAGATTTTTCATGCTGAGCGAAATTTTTCCGCCGTTTTTATCGACTTTTGTGACCTGAACTCTTACGGTTTGTCCCTGATGAACCAAATCTTCGGCTTTCTTAACTTTATACCATGCCATTTCGCCGATATGCAGAAGCCCGTCTATTCCGCCCAAATCTATGAAAGCTCCGAAAGCCGTAATTCTTGAAACCGTTCCGTCCATGATCTGCCCTTCGGCAATGGTCTCAAGAGCAGAAGTTCTCCTTGCGGTTTTCTCGTCTTCCAGAATTTTTCTGCGCGATATGACGACTTTTTTTGCTCTTCTGTCAAATTCCGTTACGGCAAAGTCGTAAGTTTTGCCTACATATTTTTCGCCGTCTTTTACGAAATTCGTGTCCACCTGTGAAATATGCAAAAAGGCGTTTACGCCGATGTCCGCCAGAAATCCGCCTTTTATCGTTTTGGTTATGGTTCCTTTGACGGTCTTGCCTTCGTTGACAAGCTTTTCGATTTTATCCCAGCGCTCTTTTTCAATGACTTCTCTATAAGAGAGAACGGGCTGTCCGTGCATGTTTAAAACTTTTACTTTTACCGTCGCTCCGACTTTAAGTTCCGGAGGAATTTTTCCTTCGTCAAATTCCGTTTTCGGGATAAGCCCTTCGGACTTCATCCCCAAATCCACCATATAGCCGTCCTCGTTTTCGGCGATAATGGTTACGTCGAGTTCTTTTCCGGCTGTGATATTTCCGGCTGAATCGAACTCTTTCATTAAATCAGCCATGCTCATCTCTTCGTTTTCTTCAAAATGAGTTTCGTTTTTATTTAAATTCGTATTGTCTGTCATTTTACTTCTTCTCCTTGCTTTTAGCTTTTTTTAAAATCTTTTTTCCGTCCGAACAAATTTCTTCTATCCTCCCCCGTACTTGTTTTATGATCCAATAAGGCGTCGACGCTCCCGCCGTAAGCCCTATTGAGTTTGAGCTTTTAAACCAAGCCTTTTTTAAATCGTCCGCAGTTTCTATGTGATACGTTTTAGTTCTTGTCGAACAAATTTGTGCAAGCCTTGTAGTGTTTCCCGAATTTTTGCCGCCTATAACTATCATCATATCAACAGTTTTCGCAAGCTTCTCTGCGGACTTCTGTCTGTCAAAAGTTGCTTTGCATATCGTGTTGAAAACTTTTATTTTATATCTCTTTTTTAAACATTTTACAATACTGTCAAAATTTTCCGGCGTTTGCGTCGTTTGGCTTACTATGCTTAAACTGCCTTTAACTTTCAGCTTTTGCGCCTTTTTTATATTTTCGACAACTATACATTTTCCGCTTCCGTAAGAAACCAGCGCCGCAACTTCTGGGTGAACTTTCTCGCCGACGATTATAATCGCGTCGTCTTTGCCGCTGAGTTCTTTGACAATGTCCTGCGCTCTTTTAACGAAAGGGCATGTAGCGTCTATGATTTCGATCGACTTTTTCTTTTCAAGCTCATTGTGAAGCTGTAAAGGAATTCCGTGCGTGCGCAAAATTATAATGCCGTCTTTGACGCTTTTCGGATCTTTGAGCGTCTTGATGCCTTTATCGTTAAGTCTTTCAACTTCCTGCGGGTTATGTATTACGGGGCCTAAAGTATAAACTTTTTTATGCAAATTCGCCGTTTTTTCGGCAAGGCTTATGGCTCTTTTCACTCCGAAACAAAAACCCGACTTGTCCGCTATTTTTATCATTTTTCAAACCGTATGGCGTTTATTTCATTTAAAATTTTTTGTGAAAATTCCGTATAATCGTTTTTAGAATATTCTTTTGGCGGCATTATCGGCTTGCCGTATTTTATTTTTATCTTTCTCAACTTTGACGCTTTATCGGTATTTTCTATTTTGACCGGCACGACCGGAACCTGAGCATGACATGCAACCATACCGACGCCAGCCCTTGCTTTTCCCAATTCCCCGTTTTTTGAACGAGTGCCTTCAGGAAACATCAATAGAGCGTTTCCGTTTTCCAGCAGAGAAAAAGCATTGCGCATAGCGCTCATATCATGCATACCTCTTTTGACGGGAAACGCATTTGTTCTTTTTATTAAAAAACCCAAAACCGGAATATCAAAAAGTTCCTGTTTTGCCATGAAATTTAAAGGCCTTTTCATCATTGAACCCGTCAACGGCGGATCCCAGACGCTTATGTGATTTGGCGCTATTATGATGCCGCCTTCTTTGGGTATATTTTCGCCGCCTTCAATTTGACATCTGTGCGCGAAACGAAAAACCAAATAAAATAAAAATCTTCCCGCATAAAACAGTATCGAACTTTTCTTTACCGGCATACGCTTTTAAGCCTCTCATAAAAATCCGGAAACGAAATGTTTACGCAGTCCGCATTTTGTATAGTTATTTCATTTTCGGCGATTAAAGATGCAACGGCAAGCGTCATTGCTATTCTGTGATCTTTGAAACTTTCAAACGTACCGCCTTGAAATTTGTTTACGGAGCAGCCGTTTATAATCAACCCGTCTTCAAGTTCTTCAATCTCTATCCCTAATTTCCGAAACTGCGTATAAATTGCCGCGATCCTGTCGCTTTCTTTAACGCGCAGCTCTTTTGCTCCGGTAATTCTTGTTATACCGTCCGCCTGAGCCGCTATCAAAGCAAAGATGGGGATTTCGTCTATCATACGAGGAATAACAGAAAAATCTATGTCTGCGGATTTAAGTTTTGAATATTTTACATTTATATCGCAAACGGGTTCTCCTGAAACGTTTCGCATATTGTCAAAAGTTATGTCCGCGCCCATTTTTTTCAGAATTTCAATAAACCCGTCCCTTGTCGGATTTATACCAACATTTTTTATAACCAATTCCGAATCGGGAACAATCAAAGCCGAAGCAATAAAAAATGCGGCGGAAGAAATATCTCCCGGCACGTCAATTTCCATAGCGTTTAATTTTTCGACAGGATGCACGGTTACGCAATTTCCGTCCGTTTCGACTTTTGCGCCGAAAGCTTTAAGCATTCTTTCGCTATGATCTCTGGATTTTACGGGCTCAAAATAAGTCGTTGCTCCGTCGGCATACAGGCCGGCAAACAAAACTGCGGATTTTACCTGCGCCGTCGATTTGTCGTTTTCATATCTTATGGCTTTTAACGGACTTTTGCCGGATATTTTTAAAGGAAGCATGTCGTTGTTTGATTTTATCTGCGCGCCCATTTTTGAAAGCGGTTCTATAATGCGTTTCATAGGCCTTTTCGAAAGACTTTCGTCGCCGGTAATTAATGACTCGAAATTTTGTCCCGAAAGAATTCCGGACAAAAGCCTTGCCGTCGTACCGGAATTTCCCGCGTCAATTGCCGCAGCGGGCTTTTGCAGACGCAGCCCTGCGCCTTTTACGTAAAGAACGTTCTCGTCCGCTTTAATTTCCGCTCCCATAAGTTTAAAAGCTTCTATCGTTCTCATACAGTCTTGCGAAGGGAGATAATTTCTTATAACGGAATTTCCTTTTGCCAGAGAAGAAAGCATTACGGCGCGGTGCGTTATGGATTTGTCCGCCGGAACTTCGATAATACCTTTTATTTTATTTACTTTTTTAAGTTCGATATTCATTTTTTCTGCGTTTTCAATATCTCTTTTTTTAATTTATTTTGACTGCCCAACGCTTTTTTAAAAGATTCCAATTCTTTTATGAAATCGTTTAAATGTTTGCGGACATTTGCGGCGTTCATGGCAAAAATCGGCGCCCACATATCCGCGCTTGAAACCGAAACTCTTGTCATGCTTTTAAAAGAGCCTGCCGTAAGCGTATCGATTTCGGGATTTTTTCTTTTACTCTCTTTATATATTTTATTTAAAGAAAAAGCTATTATGTGCGGCAAATGGCTTGTAAGCGCAGCAAGATTATCATGTTTTTTTGCGGACATTTTAACTATTTTTGCGCCTGCGTCTTTCCATATTTGCATAACTTTTTTTTGCGCCGACGGGTTTTCGTTTTCGGCAATAATTAAATTTGCGTTTTTAAACATCTGCGCGTCTGCGGACATTATGCCGTTTTTTTCTCTTCCGGCCATTGGATGCGCCGGCACAAAATTGCGTTTATCTTTTGACAAAACAATATTTTCTTTAACGCTTCCGGCGTCTGTAATGACGGTTTCTTTTCCTGCAATTTTCAAAAGCTGTTCATAAACCGGAGAAATCGAATCTACGGGAAGACATATCACGATAATTTCGCTGTCTTTTGCGGCATTCAGACTTTGCGAAACTCTGTCCGCCGCCCCGAGTTTCAGGGCGGCTTTTAAAGTTTTTTTGTCTTTGTCTATTCCTGTTACGTCGTATTTTTTGCCAAAAGTTTTAAGCGCCTTACCCAGCGACCCGCCCATCTGCCCCATACCTATAATAGATACTTTATACATTCCTTTGCCTCTGTGATTGCCGCTTGTAAAAACGTTCTGCTAGCGCTTGATCTAAAAAAGTTAAATTTAAAAGGTTCGTTTATAAACTCCGCCAGAGCTTCGTAAAAATCCCCCGTCCGCTCCGTGTCCACCCCCTTTAAAAAAAAGGGGGAATTTCTGATTTTTCAAGTGGGGAATGGATTCCGGCTATCGCCGGAATGACAACCATAAACCCATACTGCCATTTTACTTTTAATATAGACGTTGTTGTTGTCTTTGTCTTTGTCTTTGTCTTTGTCTTTGTCTTTGTCTTTGTCTTTGTCTTTGTCTTTGTCTTTTGCCGTTGTCGTTCGCCGTTAATTCCCACTTTTTAAAGGGGGTGGACGCGAAGCGGACGGGGGATTTCGTCGTTGTCGTTGCCGTTGCCTTTGTCTTTCGCTTTTGTCGTTGCCGTTCGCCGCCTCTAAGCGAGTCTATGAGCGAAAGATTTTTGAAGATTATCAAATTCGGTTGTTTGAGCGGCATTCCTCTTAAGTCGTTTTGCCGCGAGTTCCGAATTTGCTTCAAAAATCTTTCGCGAATGCTTTCAGCGGCTTGGGTTGTCCGGCACATATAGAACTCTTGCGCTGCTAGGATTTTTGTGGAAATTTTGTCTGTTCCGGCAAAGATAATATCGCTAATATTGGCTAGACGGAACTGGCAAAATTTATCAAAAGCAACTTTGTTGCGCAAGCTGCCGCAACCCTTCGGGTCAGCCGCAAAAACCGCCAACTGCCGCGTCGCTCAAGATAAGCCAATAGTTACGCTATTGTCTTACTTTCTCTCCTTGCATTTGACACTTTTTGCGGCTAACGCAAGTGTTCTATATGTGCCGGACAACCCAGATTTGCTTACTTTTTGACCGACTGCAAAAAGTGAGGCGTGGGGTTCAGGGGTACCGCAAATATCCCTGACTAAAGCCGTTGTTTTTAACGGCAGACCATGAACGACAAACAGCCAACGGCAACAAAGACTACCCCGTCCGCTCCGCGTCCACCCCTTCACAGAAGGGGAATTTTACGGCCACGACAATGATTAAAGGAACCCTGCCGTTCTAGTTTGCCGTGCGCTAGCACTCTAAAAGGTCTCTGCCTACGGCTTTTGCTATGGGGTCAAGCGCTTTCATGAGCTGTTTGAACTGGTCGGGCAGCAAACTTTGCGGGCCGTCTGAAAAAGCTTCTTCGGGTTTAGGGTGGACTTCCAAAATTAAAGCGTCCGCGCCTACAGCCACGCAAGCTTTTGCCATTGTGCCGACATATTCCCTTATTCCGACACCGTGTGAAGGATCAAGAACTACCGGCAAGTGTGAAAGTTTTTTAAGTACCGGAACGGCGTTTAGATCCATAGTAAACCTTGTCGAATTTTCAAAAGTTCTTATGCCTCTTTCACAAAGCATGACATTATAATTTCCCTGCGAAAGAATATATTCTGCAGAAAGCAAAAATTCTTTTACCGTAGTAGCCATGCCTCTTTTGATAAGCACCGGCTTTTTTTGTTTTCCGGCGGCTTTCAATAAATCGTAATTTTGTATGTTTCGCGCGCCTATTTGTATAATGTCGCAATATTTTGAAAGCAAATCGACCTGTTCAACGGTCATCGCTTCGCTGATTGTCGGCATATGCAGTTTTTCTCCGGCTTCTTTCATATATTTCAAACCTTTTTCGCCAAGCCCCTGAAACGTGTAAGGCGAACTTCTTGGCTTAAACGCGCCGCCGCGAAGAATTGTCGCGCCGCCGTCTTTTACGTATTTTGCGGTTTTAAATAAAATTTCTTTTGTTTCGATAGCGCATGGTCCCGCCATGACATGTATTTTTTTTCCGCCGATTTCGACATTGCGGCTGATTTTTATTATTGTATCGTTTTTTTGGAATTCTCTGGAGGCAAGCTTATAAGGTTTTTGTATTTCGCTGATATTTTCGACAATGTCCATGGCGGAAAAAATGTCTTTGTATTTTTCGGCATATTCGCCTATCATGCCGATGATTGTCATGTCTTTGCCTTTTGATACGTGGGGTTTGTACCCTAACTTCTTTATTTTTTCTAAAACTAAATCTGTCTCTCTTTTATTTGCGCCTCTTTTAAGCGTTATTATCATTTTTTTAGCACCTTTTTTAATTTTTTTATGAAAATTTCATTTTCTTTTCGCAGTCCTACGGTAACTCTTACCCAATCGTAAAGTTCGTATTCGTCCATCGCTCTGACAATCACGCCTTCTTTGAGCAGTAAAGGAAAAAACTCTTTTCCTTTAAGCGGCGAAACGTTAAATAAAATGAAATTTGCAGCCGACTCTATATATTCAATACCGAGCTTTTCAAACTCTTTATAGATATATTCTTTCTCTTTTTTAATGAGCTTCTGCCCTTTTTTTACCTGTTCATTGTCTTTCAAACTTGCAACGGCGGCAGCCTGAGCTATGAGATTGACGTTAAAAGGCGGTCTTGTCCTTTCAATATAATCTACTATACACTCGTCGGCAAATCCGTAGCCTACTCTGAGGCCGGCAAGCGCGTAAATTTTTGAAAAAGTTCTGAAAACTATCAGGTTCGGATTATCTTTTAAGAAAGTCAGTCCGTCGGGATAATTTTTTTCAACCAAAGCATATTCGTAATACGCTTCGTCCAAAATCACCAGCGGTTTGACTCCGAATTGGTTTAAAGGCAAACTCTTTAAAAATTCCGTAAGCTCTTTTTTCGTATTATATGTTCCCGTAGGGTTGTTCGGGTTTGTTACAAAGACCGCTTTAGTTTTTTTTGTACAAGCTTTTGCCATAGCTTTTAAATCGTGTACAAAACCGTTTTTCATCGGCACGATCACGGCTTTTGAATCCATAAGCCGCGCCGCCATGCCATATCTTACAAATGAGTGTTTCGATATTACTATTTCATCTTCCCGATTAAAGAACAGTTTGGCAACCAGCTCTATAATCTCGTCGCCGCCAGCAGCAGTAAATATATTCCCGGTTGGCAGCCGGTATCGCTGCGACAAGTTTTTTTTGAGTTCATAAGAGTTTGAATCGGGATAGAAAAATATTTTGTTCATATTATCTTTTATTGCTTTTAAAGCCTTTTTTGAAGGCCCTAACGGATTTTCGTTTGACGCAAGTTTAATCACGGTTTTAAGTCCGAGTTCCCTTTTAATCGTTTCAACGGGCTTTCCGGCAACATATGGTTCAAATCCTAAACAGTTTGGCCTTATCATTTTTGTGATTTTAGTTTTCATTTTATTTTCCTTTTATTATTGGGTATTTATAAAAACCCATTCTTAATTTTTTGCGTATATCGGAAGAATTGCAATTATGTGCTTCCGGATTAATTGTCGTATCAGCGATACGACAATAATAATATATTTCCGTAAAAATAAACAACGGCAACAACGACTACCCCGTCAGGCTGCGCCTGCCACCCCTTCACAGAAGGGGAATTTTACGACGGACGACAAAGATTAAAGGAACGCAGCCTTTCTAGTTTGCCGTCTGCAAAGACCCGCCCGCTAGGGCTAAGCTTTTGGATAAGAGCCTAGGACTTTCATGAATACACAGTTTTTTTTGAGTTCTTCCAGAGCTGAAACTACTTTTTTATCAAGGCTGTGGCCTTCCAAATCAGCAAAAAATACGTATTCCCAAGCTTTCTTTTTTGTTGGGCGCGATTCTATTCTTGTCAAATTGATTTTGTATCTGTTAAATATTCCCAAAAGATGATAAAGCATACCAACTCTGTCTTTGCCCATAAAAACAAGGCTTGTTTTGTCTTTGCCGGTAGGCTTTGCGTTTATTTTTCCTATTATTAAAAATCTGGTGTAATTTTGTTTGCTGTCCTGTATTCCTTTTTCCAAAACATATAATTTATATATTTTTGAAGCGGCTTCCGAAGCGAGCGCCGCCGCAGACGTGTCCCTTGAAGCGTTCTTTGCCGCTTCGGCAGTGGAAGCCGAAGCCACAAGCTGCGCATCCGGATAATTTTTGCCAAGCCATGCGCTGCACTGTGCAAGAGCGTGCGGATGAGAATAAATTTTTGTGGGTTTGACTTTAGGATCTTTAACCAAAAAACACTGTTCTATTTTCAAGCTTATTTCGCCGCATATCAAAAGATCCGTATCGACAAGCATGTCAAGCGTCGCGTTTACTGAGCCTTCGTTTGAATTTTCTATCGGCACAGCGCCGAAATCCGTTCTGCCGCTTTCAACTTCTTTCAATACTTCGAAAGGAGTTGAACACGGAACAAAAAAACCCGACGAGCCGAACTTTTTCATCGCCGCCTGATGCGTAAAAGTAGCCCACGGCCCCAAAAATGCAACTTTTGTAGGCGCTTCGACATTTCTGCACGCGCTTATTATTTCGGAGTAAATATTTTCAAGAGCCTCTTCGCCCAAAATATTTTTTATGCCACCCTTTTTCGTCGACGCGGAAAAGACATTGCGCATAACTTCCTTTTCGCGCGAAGGAACATAAACTACCGTCCCTGTTTTACCTTTAGACTTCCCGACTTCAAGCGCAAGCTTTGCCCTCTTATTAAGAAGCCCGACGATCTCTCTGTCGACTTTATCTATGTCTTTTCTAGCCGTACTTACATTTTTTTTAATGTTTTTCATATTATTTACCTCAATAAATAAAAAAAAGCCGACCCCGATTTTTAAGGTCGTTACAATTATATCAAGTCCGGCAAATATAGTCAAAATCACAATGAAGGCCGCGCGGCTGTTTTCAAAACGCGATTCGGCAGAGTATAACAAACAGATTTTATTCCGAAAAAGCACATTCAATATAAAAAGCGTTTAACCCCGAAATTGTCATTAGACATGGTTCGACTAAATTGCCATGAAGACGTAAAAAATTTTATATACTTGCTTGAAAAAATAGACGAGTTTTTAAAACATGATTAATTGGCTACAATACTTAAATCTATCCACACAACTTATGAAGATATTTTTGAAAAATCAGATTGGATCTTCATTTCTTTTTGCAATTCTTTTAAACTGCCGCCATTAAAAGCGCTAATGCTTGAGTGATTAGGTAAATCATGATTTTCGGCAGCATGATATCCATAATTATCTAATCGCACATTTAATCGCATTTGTCTGATTTTTTCAACTTTCAAAGCGGTATATGCAATTATTTTAAAACCATTTAACATTTTTTCTGCTAATTTTAATGTTTGAAGCAAATCACTGTTTTTAAAAAATACAGAAAGTTTGCTTGGACAGTCTTTATTTGGAGAAAACAGACCTGACTTAACTTTGTTATCACATTTAATCATATCTTTTTTACTATCAATTATAAATCTTACTACTTCATAATTATTAAGCAAATCAGACTCGCGCTTTATTACGCATAGCTGTCTACAACGCTTACTATCATCTATAATATCAACTTCTCCGCCTATATCTAACATTTTCTCATGAAGACAAGCGCACAGTGACATTATTATAAAGCTTCCTTATCATTTATTTGCAAAAATATCTTAGAGAGACTATTATCCAGATTTTCCCTGCTCTTATTAGAAAATGAAAGTATCTCAGAAGATTCGTCTGTGTCTATTTGATCCTTTAATGTCTTAAGAAATAACAATCCAAACTTATTTATTCTTATCATACTTGTAAATTTAGAACCTTCCCATTCTAATGATAATTGCCCATCATTAGTTACTGATATGTCTGGAGTATATTCAAGATATTGAAAAGCTATTTCTTTAAAAAAATTTATATTTTTAATCGTAAGTCTATCGAAAGAAGCTTCCCCTTCGCCTCCCCAATTTTCAATAGAACATTTGTTTTTATAAAATTCTATTCTCTCTTCTATGCTATCATAAAAACTTCTTGTGGAATTATAAATATCTGATTCTTCACAATCGTCCTTAGAGCTTCTATCTTTTGTTAAATAATCGAATCCATAGAAATTGCCGAGATTCATAGCGCCTACGCTCATTTTATAGCCACCTCTCAATCAGTTTTTCGTTAACATTACTAAAAAATATATTATTTTTTTCTGCTCTCAAATGTTTAAATTTTCCGATGACTTCCTCGCCGCCGGCACAACTCATATGTGAATCAATATCAAAAACAATTAAAACGTCGTCTTTATTTTTTACCCTTCTTGACACGCGAACAACCGATCTGACATTTTCATTTTTGACTTCATAAGCAGCATTAAAATCCAAACCAATTTCTTTGATTCCTGTATTTAAACTTATTTTAAAAAGACCTAAGTCCTCAAACTTCAGACTGAATTCATTTATATATCTAAGCCCAATATCTCCGGTTGCATTAATTTTTTTTTCTAAATTCCGTTCTATTATTGCTAGTAATTCCACAAACTCATTAACAAAATTATCAAAATTACTATATTTACCTTTATTATCAAAAGCGATTCTATATTTTTCCAAAT
>JAISDI010000202.1 GCA_031264895.1 Endomicrobium sp.
AAACAACCGAATTTGATAATCTTCAAAAATCTTTCGCTCATAGACTCGCTTAGAGGCGGCCAACGACTAACGACAAAAGACAAAAGACAAAAGACAAAAGACAAAAAAGGCAAAGGCAAAGGCAAAGGCGAAACGTCTATAATATAGAATCTTCGGCAAAAGGTTACCGTATGATAAAAATCGTTCCGGCGTTTAAAGCTGAAAACGTTTTAAAAAAATTTTTACGTCCCGTCGGTATATGTAAAAAAATACTGCATTTTAAAAAAATCGGTTCCACGCAGACAAAAATTAAAAATTTTGCGCAAAAAGGCTTTCCCGAAGGAACCGTCGTAATTGCCGACGAACAAAGCGCGTCTTACGGAAGAATGCAAAGAAAATGGTTTTCTCCGGCAGGCGGGCTTTGGTTTTCAATGCTTCTTAAACCGAAAATATATCCCGATGCCGCTTCAAACCTTTCTCTTTTGACGGCTTTAGCTTTAAACGCGGCTTTGGAAAAAGATTACGGAATTAAAACTAAAATCAAATGGCCAAACGATATTCTTTTTGAAGATAAAATAATAGCCGGAATAATAATAGAAATGTCAGCTGAGCAGGATATCGTCAATTGGGTCGCCGCGGGCGTAGGCGTAAATATCGATAATATTCTGCCGGATACTTTGCCGGAAGCGGCGGCGCTTGGCAAAATATTTAAAAAAAATATCCGCAGGGATGAATTGCTGGCTTCGTTTTTGATTGAATTTAATAAAATTTATAATACTTTTTGTAAATTTGGGTTCGGCGGATTTTGCGAAGAATATAATAAAAATCACGCATTTATGAACGAAAGCGTAATAATTGACGGCGGATTTGGTATAATTAAAGGAATAAATAAAGGAATAGGCGAAGACGGAAAAATTATAATTGAGACCGAAAAAGGAATTGAAAAGATAATTTCGGGAACTCTTAGAAGGAGCGGATAAAAAATGCCGAAAAACGTTTTTAACGAACTTATAAAAGAAAGAAGCAGCATTCTTTTGGATATTATAAAACAGCGCAGAAGCGTAAGAAAATTCAGCCCGGAACCTATAAACGACAATGATATAAAAACCATAATCGAAGCGGCGTCAATGGCTCCGTCGGCCACAAACAGCCAGAACTGGCGTTTTATAGCTGTAAAAACCGAAACTAAAAGAAAAGAACTTGTCGGCGCGATAGAAGAGCAGATAAAAGAGTATTCTTCCCTTATAACTTCAAAAAGGGCGTATAATGAATTTAACGCTTATGCAAGATTTTTTACTTTTTTTGCAAGTGCGCCTTTAGTTGTCGCAGTAGTAAAAACTCCGTATACGTCTTTTAGCATGAGAATAATGCAAAGATACGGCATATCGCCGGAAGCTTTGGAAGCAGCAGATTCGCAGGGGCCTTCCGCAGCCGTTCAAAATATGCTTCTTGCCGCGCACGCATTGGGTTACGGCGCATGCTGGATGACAGGGCCGCTTATAGCCAAAGAAAAACTTGAAAAAGTTTTAAATATCAAACTGCCCGATCATCTTATGGCATTGATTCCCGTAGGAAAAACAGAAGTTGTTCCGGCTGTTCCCAAAAGAAAACCAATCGAAGAAATTTTTGAAACAGTTTAGGGGGAAAGAACCGGCATGTTAAAAAAAGTGTTTGTCTCGGCGTTTTTTGCTTTTTTTTGCGGCATTTTTTGTAATGCCGGTGCTCAGGAAGCCGTAATCAAACTTGATTCCCGAGAAGAAATAGAACGCTTTCAAGAGATGTTAAACGACGGCGCAATACGCGAAGATGCGCCGGACGAAACAAAAGCCGCTTTGTCGGACGGCGTGAAAGGAACTCCGTCGGAAGCGGAATTTAAAGTTTATAAACCGCAGCCGAAAGAAAGCTCCGAAGAAGAAAACGCAAAACCAAAAGCCGTATCGCATTCTTCTACAGGGGAAGAAAACTTTGAAGTTTTTATTCCGGAAGCTAAAGAAGAAAATACGGAAAGCGCGGAAAAGCCCGAAAAAAATATTAAATGGCTTGATTCTTCCGAAGATATAGAGGAATTTGAAGAAATTCTCAAGAAAGCGAAGTTTGGCAATTGAGCAAGATAGATAAAACGGAGAATATAGTAATTAGATGAAGAAAATAATATTTCCGGCATTATTTTTTGTATGTCTTTTTTTGTGTTCGTGCGTGCACAAGAATACGGACGTCATGAAAGAAATTATGATATGTCCTGCTCCTACGGCTTTTCAAGATGTGGACAGAATGATGAAAAGTCCCGGATATTGGATTTCAAAACTTCAAAATCCCGATAAAGTAATGCTCAACGCAAAAGAAATAGAAGCTATAAATGTTAAAACTTCCGCAAACATAATGTACATAACCGACGTACAATATCTTCCCGACAAATATTACCGCAGAAACGCCGCCGCTTCTTATACGAAATACGTAAATATTTATTCGAGATATTATGACGGTCATTTCGAAAAGCGCGTCGGGAAAGAATATTTTGACGAAATGAATAAAAATATAGATTATAATCTTTTTGATTCCACAGTAAACGTGCGTTTTGCAATGACTGTACAGTATGCGGAGCTTAGAGTTCTGCCTTCGTATGAACCGTTATATTCTTCTAAAGATACTCTGGACTTGGACAGAATGCAGATTACGCAGCTTGACTTAGCGTCGCCCGTAGCCGTTTTGTACGAGACGCTGGACAAACAATGGTATTATGCGGTATCTGAAATTGCTGAAGGCTGGCTTCGTGCTGACACGATTGCTTTTTGCAGTCAGGACATGATAAAAGATTATAAAAAGTGGGACAAGAACGCCGTTATAATTTCGCCGAAAGCCGATATTTATATAAATGAGGAGATGACGGAATTTTTTGATTATGTAAGCATGGGAACGGTTCTGCCCATAGCCGGCATTAAAGACGGCATAGCCGAAATAAGAATCCCAAGACTTAAAGACGGCGGGACTTCTTTAGGTTTTCAAAAAGCTTTTATAAATATTTCCGACATATCCGTCGGTTACATGAAATATACGCAAAGGAATGTAATCCAGCAGGCTTTTAAACATCTCAATTCTCCTTACGGCTGGGGCGGCATGAACGGAGAGCAGGACTGTTCAAGTTTCATAAGGCAGATTTTCGGGTGTTTCGGAATAAAATTTCCGAGAAATTCTACAGGTCAAATAAAGTCCACAGGTATTTTTGCCGGAGAATTTGAAAAAGGCGAGCAGGAATATTTAAGATCGCAGAGAATCATAAAAAACGGCATTCCCGCAATGACCATACTGTATTTTCCCGGACATATAATGCTCTACGTCGGCAATGAAGACGAAAAACCGTACATAATTCATTCGATTTGGGGATACGGCGAGGAAACTGAAAAAGAATCAAAAACATATCTGATAAACAGGGTCGCAATTACGTCAATGAATATAGGAGAAGCTTCAAAAAAAGGTTCTCTTCTTCAAAGAGTAACTCTTATGAAAAACGTCAAATGAAAATTAATTTTTTAAAAAAATTTAAGGTAACTCTGTACGCGCTGTCGCTTGCGGAAATTTTTATTTTCGGTTATCTGGCGGACAAAACCGGAAGCAATACGAAATTTGCGGTAATAACCGCCATATTGCTTTTGCTAAATCTTATTGTTTATAAATCGACGGCGAAATATTACAAGAAACAGGATAAAGAAAATGGATTTTAAAAAGATAAAAATTTTATTTTATATTCTTTTTGCTTTGGATATTGCCGCAGGCGCTGCGGTTGCGTTTTTTATGAGCATTCTGCACGGCATAATCGTAAGCGCCGTGCTGCTTATTTTAAACATTACCGTTTATGCTATAATTTTGAAGGCTCAAAGAATAAAGGAGCAAAGCAATGGATATGCAAAAAAAAGCAAGGATATATAAGAACATATTTCTCATATCGACTTTTTGTGGAGTTGCCGGACTGTATATTTTATGGAAATTTGACGGCCACTGGACCGGTTATATTTTATGCGGTATATGGTTTGTGCTTGCCGTTTTGGTGCGTATTTTGATATTGAAAGATAAGAAATATTTCAAAAAAAATAAAGTTTAAAGGAGAGTTTTCACAATGGAACTGTTTAAAGCGGCAAAAGAAGCTATGGCGATGAGAAGTAAATTCAACGAAATGGAGAAAAAGCTTAAAGCTAATGTAATTAATGTTGAGTATAAAGGTATAAAAATTCAGGTAAACGCTAAAAACGAATTCCTTTCTTTCGAAATGCCCGAAGACTTACTTAAAGAAAAGAAAGAAAAAATCGAAAAACTCATTTTAGACGCCTTCAAGTCTGCCTCAGACAAAGCTCAGGACGTAATGGCTCAGGAATCAAAAAAGATTATGGGCGACATGAAAATCCCGGGATTATAAGCCCTATCGCACGGGTGCTTGCGCACGGCAAAGCCCTAGCGGGCGGCACTAGAAAGGCTGCGTTCCTTGCCTTTGCAGGCGGGGTAGTCTTTGTTAGTCGTTTCCGTATTTAATTCCATCATAGTGCTGATAGAAAAAGAATAGGTAGAAAAATCATTAACACAAATTCAATTGAAATTTTAAGTTTTTTTTGATAGAATTTTTCGGTATTTAAGCAGAGATGCGTTAAATAAGCACGCAGGCGGATTTGCTGCAGGTGCCTGAAACGGCGGCAGATAAGGAAGTCTGCGGAAGCCGCAAAGACGCGGAGCTTTAATTTAGTTTCGATTAAGTCTTAAAAGCGGAACTTTTGCCGGACAAACCCGGAAAAGTAAAAACCAAAGGAGAAAGCAGTATGGCAAACATTACCATGAAAGCCTTGCTGGAGGCCGGTGTTCATTTCGGACATCAAACCAGAAGATGGAATCCTAAAATGGCGAAGTACATTTTCGGGACGAGAAACAAAATTCATATCATTGACCTTCAAAAAACCCTCAAAGAGTTAAAAAAGAATTACAAAGTCGTAAGAGATTTAATTGCCGAAGGCAGAGAGATAATTTTTGTCGGAACAAAAAAACAGGCTCAGGTTCCGGTAAAAGAAGAAGCTTTGCGCTGCGGAGCTTTTTTTGTGGCGGAAAGATGGCTCGGCGGAACTCTCACGAATTTTGAAACTTTAAAAAAATCAATCGCCAGATATAAAGAAATAAATAAAATGAAAGAAGACGGAGTTTTCAAAGTTCTTTCAAAAAAAGAGCAGTCGCAGATAGAAAAAGAGAGAATTAAACTCGAAAAGTCTCTGGAAGGCATCAAAAATATGACAAAACTTCCGGAACTTATGTTCGTTATAGATCCGCATGAAGAATCTACCGCGATTTCCGAAGCAAGAAAGCTGGGAATTCCAATTGTCGCCGTTTGCGATACTAACTGCGATCCTGATTTAGTCGATTATCCGATACCCGGAAACGACGATGCTATCAGGGCAGTAAAACTTTTCTGCTCTATAATTGCAGACGCCGTTTTGGAAGGCAAAGGCGTTGTGGAAAAGAGCGACGCAGATTCTGCTTCAAATGAAGAATCCGAGACTTCTCAAGAAAAGACCGAAACCGAGCCGGAAAAAACCGCAGAACCGGCAGTCGCTGAAAACAATGAAGAAGGAGTTTCAAATGTCAACTGAGTTAATCACAAAATTAAGAGAAATGACGGGAGCCGGAATAATGGATTGCAGGAACGCTCTCAAAGAAAATACAAACGATATAGACAAAGCATGTCAGTGGCTTAGAGAAAAAGGTATGGCTACCGCCGTAAAAAGAGCCGGAAGAAGCGCAAAACAAGGATTGGTTCACTCGTACATACACGGTAACGGAACTCTCGGAGTTTTGGTCGAAATAAACTGTGAAACCGACTTTGTCGCCAAAACCGAAGATTTTCAGAGTTTGGTAAAAGAAATAGCCATGCAGGTTGCGGCAGTTTCTCCGACTTATGTAACGCGCGAGCAGGTGCCGGAAAGCATTCTTGAAGCCGAAAAAAATATATATAAAGCTCAGCTTAAAGAAGAAGGAAAACCGGAAAAAGTCTGGGACAGGATCATCGAAGGAAAAGTTGAAAAATTTTATCAGCAGGTATGTCTCATGGAACAGATTTATATGAGAGATTCTTCCGGAAAAGAAACGATAAAAGATCTTGTCACAAACGCCATTGCAAAAACCGGCGAAAATATTGTAGTAAAAAGATTTGCGAGATTTAAACTCGGCGAGGAATAATGGCAGCTAAAAGGGTGCTTTTAAAATTATCCGGCGAAACGCTGTCCGGTGACGGACGTTCAATCGACGACAAAAGCCTTAACAGAACCGCCAAAGAAATAAAAGCGGCTTATGATGCAAACGTCGTCGAGCTTGCAATAGTCGTCGGAGCGGGAAATATATGGCGCGGCGCTGGAAAAACCGTCGAAAGAGTTACCGCCGATAAAATGGGAATGACGGCTACCGTCGTAAACGCTTTGGCTATCAGCGACGCGCTAAAAAAAGCCGGATTGAAATCAAAAGTGTTTTGCGCGCGCGGCGTGAGCGGTTTTGCCGCAGATTTCGACAGAGACGAAGTTATTGAAAAAATTCAAAACGGATATATAATTGTTTTTGCGGGGGGTACGGGAAACCCTTATTTTACTACCGATACAACCGCGGCTCTCAGAGCGGCTGAAATAAACGCAAAAATATTGTTGAAGGCCACTCAGGTTGACGGCATATATAGCGATGATCCCAAAAAAAACGCTTCTGCCGTTAAATTTGACAAGCTTACTTTTAAGGAAGCCATAGACAAAGACCTCAAGATAATGGATGCAGAGGCATTTTCGCTGTGTATGCGTGCAAATATTTCAGTTTCCGTTTTTGATTTTTATAGAGACGGCAATTTCAGAAAAATACTCGGCGGCGAAAAAATAGGAACGACAGTTTCATAATACCGGAGGGGATAAATGCAATTAAAGAATCTCTTTTCAGCTTCTGAAGAAGCTATGAAAAAAACCATAGAAAAAGTTAAGGCGGATTTGGCTTCAGTCCGTACGGGAAGAGCCAGCGCGGCGATAGTCGAAGGGATAAAAGTTGAAAGTTACGGTTCTCTTATGCCGATAAACCAGATTGCCGGCGTAAGCGTTCCCGACGCAAAAACCATAGAAATAAAACCTTGGGATATTTCTCAGCTGGGCGCCATAGAAAAAGCCATACAGAAAGCCGACATAGGCATGTCTCCGATAAATGACGGCAAACTTATTCGTATTCCTGTGCCGCAGCTTACGGAAGAAAGAAGAAAAGAAATAGTTAAAGTTATAAATAAGACTGCGGAAGACTACAGAGTGGCCGTAAGAAACGAAAGAAGAACGCTTGTTGACGGGATTAAAAAGGCGGAAAAGGACAAACTTATAACCGAAGACGACAGAAAAAAATCCGAGAATGAAGCGCAGAAAATAACCGATATGTATATTAAAAAAATAGATGAATGCATAGCTCTTAAGGAAAAGGAGATTATGCAAATATAGACGGGGGAGGGGGGATAAATGGCTTATAAAATTGATATGGACACGTGTATAGCGTGCGGAGCTTGCGAAGGGAGCTGCCCTGTTGCGGCTATTGCGCCGAAAGACGACAAATATGCGATTGACGCGGAAAAATGTATTGATTGCGGAGCGTGCGAGGGAAGCTGCCCTGCAACCGCTATTTCACAGGCATAAGGAATTTAAAAGTTTGAGCGAAATTGATTTTTCAAGCCTGCCGAAACATGTTGCAATTATTATGGACGGCAACGGCAGATGGGCGAAAAAAAGGTCTTTGCCCAGAATACTTGGACATAAGCAGGGGGTCAGAACCGTAAAAGAAATTGTTAAGGCTTCAAGCAGCCTTGGCATTAGGGTTTTGACCCTGTATGCTTTTTCTACGGAAAACTGGAAAAGGCCGCAAAGCGAGATAAAAGGTTTGTTTTCACTGCTTCTTCAGTTTTTAAAAAAAGAGTTAAGAGAAATTCATAAAAACAATGTACGGCTTAGAATTTTGGGAGATATCTCAAAATTTCCGGACAAAATACAAAAAGAACTTTTAAGCGCATGCGAGCTTACCGGAAACAATACCGGGTTAGAGTTCAATATAGCTTTAAATTACGGCGCCAGACAGGAAATTTTGCGCGCTTTTGAAAAGATGGCGCAGGAAGGCATAAAAGATTTTACCGAAGAAAAATTTTCGGAATTTTTGTATACGCGCGGACAGCCTGACCCCGATTTGCTTATACGCACTTCGGGAGAAATGAGAATATCGAATTTTTTGCTTTGGCAGATTGCTTATTGTGAAATTTATATTACGGAAAAATTTTGGCCGGATTTCAATGAAAACGATTTGAAAGAAGCCATTATAGAATATCAGAAAAGAGAAAGACGCTTCGGCGCTTTGTAAAGATAAAAGTTTCTATAAAAACCATACAAAAAATGTTTGTCATTCTGAATTTATTTCAGAATCTGTTGTTGCAGTTGTCGTTATAATACGCCGCCTGCAAAGGCCAGGGTGACGGCTAATAGGGTTTTTAGAGAACTCAAAAAGAGGTTTTATGTTAGTAACAAGAATACTTACGGCGCTTGTCGGTATACCGCTAATTTTTGCGTGTATATACTTCGGCGGGCTGCCGTTTTACATATTGACGTTTGCGGTCGTATTTCTTTGCGTTCAGGAATATCTGAATATATGCAAAAAATACAAACCTTATACGCTTCTTTCTTTAATTTTATCTTCAGCTTTTTTTATAGCTCTGCAATATTTCGATATGGCGGCAAACCTTATTGCAATATCCTCAGTTTTAATGCTCTTGATACTTTTTGCGGTTGAAGTGTTCGGCGAAAATCCCGAACAGTCCGTCGAAAGAATATCCGTATCTTTTTTAGGCGCGTTTTTTCTGCCGCTTGCTTTGGTTCATCTGGCGTATTTAAGAGATATGAAAGGCGGAATGCAGCTGTTGTTTTTTATGTTTATAGTAGTATGGGTTTTGGATACGGCGGCTTACGCTTTCGGAAAAATGCTTGGCAAACATAAACTTGCAAAAAATGTAAGTCCTAAAAAAACTCTTGAAGGCGCGGCAGCGGGCATAGTTTTTGCGCTGATTGCCGCCGCTGTCTGTAAATACGCATTTATGAGCAATATCTTGACTTTGCCGCAGGCTTTGATATTGGGATTTGTAATTTCGATAGTAGGCCAGTTTTCTGATTTGGCCGAATCTTTGATAAAGAGGGACGGAAATATAAAAGATTCCGGTAAAATTATTCCCGGACACGGCGGAGTTTTCGACAGATTCGATTCTTACATATTTGCCGCGCCGGCAGTTTATTATATTCTTCAATTTATTTCCAAAATATAACTATTATGAAAAAAATCGTCATATTAGGTTCATCCGGCTCAATCGGAACGCAGACTTTGGATTTAGTTTCAAAAATGAAAAATACTATATCCGTCGAGGGGCTTTCCGTCTATAGAAATATTGAAACTTTAAAAAAGCAAATAATACGCTTCAAACCGAAAGCCGTTTCCGTACAAGATCCCGCCGACGCGGAAAATCTCAAAAAATGGCGCGCACCCAAAAACATAAACGTTGAAATTTACAGCGGACACAGCGGCCTCAGAAGGCTTGTCGAAATGCCCGAAGCCGATACGATTATTTCCGCAGTCGTAGGAGCCGCCGGACTTAAACCTGTTGTAAAAGCCATCGAATGCAAAAAAAATATAGCTATGGCAAATAAAGAAGCTTTAGTTATGGCGGGAAATGAAATAATGAGGCTTGCGGCAAAAAATAAAGTTTCGGTTCTTCCCGTAGACAGCGAACATTCCGCTATTTTTCAGTGCTGCGCCGGAGAAAAAAAGTCGCAGATAAAAAAAATAATTCTTACCGCTTCAGGCGGGCCTTTCTATAAATACGATAAAGATTTTTCGGAAATCACGGTTGAGCAGGCGCTTGATCACCCGACATGGAAAATGGGCAAAAAGATAACTGTCGACAGCGCGACTTTAATGAATAAAGGGCTTGAAGCCATAGAGGCGTCGGTTCTCTTTGGCATTCCCATAGAAAGAATTGAAATTGTCATACATCCGCAGTCAATAATACATTCTATGGTAGAATATGTCGACGGTTCGGTTATCGCTCAGCTTTCCAACCCGGATATGAAACTTCCTATACAATACGCTTTGACATATCCCGAGAGAATAAAAGGAAATATTAAACCTCTTGATTTGAGCAAAGCCGGAAAATTGGAATTTTATGATCCGGATTTTAAAAAATTTCCGTGTTTGACTTTGGCATATAACGCGGCAAAAAAAGGCGGAACAATGCCGGCAGTCATGAGCGCGGCCAACGAAGCGGCAGTCGCCGCTTTTTTAAATAAAGACATAAAATTTACCGGCATTGCCGATATTGTCGCAAAAACAATGAAAGCGCATAAGGTTAAAAAAACACATAAAATAGACGATTATGTAGAAGCGGACGCTTGGGCAAAAATATATTCAAAATCGCTGATAAATAAAAATAAGGAAAGGTAAATGATTATTTTACAGATACTCGGAATTGTCGCAGGGCTTGGTTTTTTAATTTTTATTCATGAACTGGGGCATTTTATCGCCGCTAAAATGTGTAAAGTCCGGGTTCTTACTTTTGCTCTCGGTTTTGGGCCGGATATAGTTAAATACGAATATAAAGGCACAAAATATGCTTTAAAAGCCATACCGCTCGGAGGTTTTTGTTCAATGGCCGGAGAAAACCCCGACGAAGCTACCGGCGGCGAAGGCGAATATCTTTCTCTTACATGGTATAAAAAAATATGGATAGCTTTTGCAGGGCCGTTCAGCAATTATATTTTAGCCGTATTTCTTTTTGCGTTTTTGTTTAACATATGGGGCGTTTCAAGAATTTCGGATTTATCGGCCATAGGCGGAACCGTTGAAAATTTTCCTGCCGCCGCAGCCGGCTTGCAGGCAGGCGACATTGTCAATTCCATTGACGGATTTTCCGTAACGACATGGGCGCAGATGACGAGCGCTTTAAAAGATAAAGCCGAAAAAGAAACGCCTTTTGTCATAACCAGAGGAACGCATACTTTTGAAATAAATATAAAAGTTGCAAAACATCCTGTTACCGGCGTAGGGGCTTTGGGAATAGTTCCGTACGTGGAGAAAACCGACGCTGGGTTTTTCAAGTCGGTCGGTTTGGGCGCTTCTGCAGTTATTTCGCAAAGCGTTATGACGGTTTTGTATTTGGCGGACAAAATCATATCATGGGAAAAACCGGACATAGCAGGCCCTGTCGGAGTTATGCAGGTTATGGCAAACGCCGCAAAGTCCGGAATGGAAGATTATATAAGACTGCTTGCCGTAATATCCGTAGCTTTAGGACTTTTTAATCTTTTCCCGATCCCTTTGGTTGACGGCGGAATGATAATTTTGTTTTTTGTCGAAGGCATAACGCGCAAAAGAATACGCTCCAAAATAATACAAGTTTATAATACTATAGGTTTGGTTCTTATAGGAATCATATTTATTTTTGCGACATACAGCGATCTTTTAAGGCTGGGAATAGGAAAACTGTTCGGAAAGTAAAATGAAGTATTTTAAAAGAAATCAGACAAGACAGATAAAAATCGGAAACGCTGCGATAGGCGGCGGCGCTCCCGTTGCCGTGCAGTCGATGACAAATACCGATACAAGAGATTGGCGTTCAACAGTAAAACAGATCAAAAGGCTTGAAGAGGCCGGCTGCGAAATCGTCAGAGTATCATTGCCGGACATGGAGTCCGCGCAAAACGTAAGCAAAATAAAGAAAAATATAAAAATTCCGCTTGTAGCCGATATTCATTTTGATTACAGAATAGCTTTAGAAGCCGTAAAACAGGGCATTGACAAATTAAGAATAAATCCCGGAAATATAGGCTCAAAAGATAAAGTAGAAATTTTGGTAAAAGAAGCAAAAGCCGCCCGCATACCTATAAGAATAGGCGTAAACGCCGGTTCGCTCAAAGCCGTTCACAATTTTGACGACAATTCGCTGCGCGCCAAAGAGTTGGCAAAAGCAGCGATCGAGCATGTCAAAATTCTTGAAAAAAACGATTTTTACGATATAGCGGTATCTTTGAAAGCTTCAAATATAGCGACGACCGTTGAAGCTTATAAAATCTTTGCTTCAAAAAGAAATTATCCTCTTCATTTGGGCATAACCGAAGCCGGTTCGATTTTTAGCGGAACGATAAAATCTTCCGCAGGTCTTGGAATCATGCTTTATGACGGTCTCGGAGATACGATAAGAGTGTCTTTGACCGCAGACCCCGTCGAAGAAATAAAAACCGCATATTCTCTTTTGCAGTCTATGGAATTAAGAAATGCCGGCGTTGAAATAGTGTCGTGCCCCACGTGTTCGCGCTGCTGCGTCGATCTTATAAAAATAGTTTCCGACATGGAAAGGGAAACGTCAAAAATGCGCGGTTTAAAAAAGTTTTCAAAACCCGTAAAAATCGCGTTGATGGGCTGCGTAGTCAACGGCCCGGGCGAAGCCAAAGACGCAGATTTCGGCATAGCCGGAGGAAAAAACACAGGCATACTTTTCAAAAACGGCGAGATAATAGGAAAAGTAAAACCTAATAGATGGGTAAAGACGCTGACGGACATGCTAAAAGATTTTCACAAACAATGCTAGCGCATGGGCGCTTGCGTATGGCAAGCTAGCCCTAGCGGGCGGCAAACCAGAAAGGCAACGTTCCTTTAATCTTTGTTGTGGTCGTTAAAATTCCCCTTCTGTGAACTATACTTGACCCACAATTTTGTGAATAATATAGTATTATTTTGGAAAGCACAAAAATGGGGGGTAGAAATGGAAGAAAGATACAGTATGAAGGAAGAA
>JAISDI010000213.1 GCA_031264895.1 Endomicrobium sp.
TATCTCGAGTTCCAAATCTATATTGAATTTATCTTTTACGGTTTTTCTTACAGTATAAATCAAATCAAGCGCATTGTCGGCAGTCGCGCCGCCTTCGTTTACTATGAAATTTGCGTGTATTTCTGACACTTTGGCTCCGGATTTTTTTCTTCCTTTGAGGCCTGCGTCTTCTATAAGTTTTCCTGCGCTCAAACCTAAAGGATTTTTAAATATGCAGCCTGCGTTAGGCGCAGACAGAGGCTGCGTTTTTGCGCGTTTTTCAATTCTGTCCGAAATCGCTTTTAAAATATCATTTCCTGTATCTTTTTTCAAGAAAAAATTGACGCCGGAAATTACAAAATTCCCTAACGCGCTTTTTCTGTATTCAAAACCGGCCTTTTCCTTGCAGATAATTTCTTTTTCGCCGTTTCTATTATAAACTTCAATGCTTTCAATGCTATCTCCGATCCAGTTTTCAGCGCTGCCGGCATTTCCTAAAACCGCGCCTCCGACAGTTCCCGGAATTCCCGCGCAGTTCTCAAGGCCGGAAAGATCTTCCAAAGCGGTTTTTTTCACAAGAGCCGGCAAAAACGCCGCCGCCCCGCAAAAAACTTTATTGCCGACAATAGCTATTTTTCCAAAATTGCCGGTCAATTTTACCACGCATCCCCTAAACCCCTTATCGCTGAAAAGAACGTTTGTCCCGCCGCCTAAAATAAAAAAGCGCAGCTGTTTTTCCGAAGCAGTTTTTAAAAAGAAAGACAGCGCGTTTTCTGTGGGAATTTCAATAAAATAATCCGCAGCTCCGCCAATTTTAAAGGAACAAAGTTCCGATAATTTTTTATTTTCAAAAACCGCGCAGCCCGCGCCAGACAATTCTTTTGCTATATCAATATTAATGTTTTTTCCCCTTTTTTTCCGGATGCCGTCAAAAACATCGGAATGTAAAGCAATAATTTTATTTTTTCATTTTATAACCGCAATTGCAAAGTTTAAATATTGCGTTTCCGGCATTGAAGCCAGCGCGGGGTGGTCTTTTGCCTGAAAACCGTACTCGAGAAACAAAATTTCTTTTCCGGACTTTGCTGCGGCCTGATTAATAACTTCATTAAAATCTTTAAATGCCAGATGATGTGAACAGGAAGATGTTGTAAGAATTCCGCCGGTTTTTAAAAGTTTTATCGCCGCCTCGTTAATTTTTACATAATGTTTAAATCCGGCGTTAAAATCTTTGCGGTTTTTGATAAGGCCGGGAGGGTCGACGTTCACAATGTCAAAACTTTCTTTTTTAGCTTCCGCCGATTCAAGATATTCCAAAGCGTCGGCTTTCACGCCGTCAAAATTTTTAAAACCGTTCAGGCTGTAATTTTTATCGGCGGTTTCTAAAGCGGGCATTGAAGAATCGACAAAAACAATTTCTCCTGCGTCGGCTTTTTTTGCATATATTCCAAACGCGCCGGTATGACAGTAGCAGTCCAGTATTTTCAGCCCTTTTGCATATTGCGCAAGCTTAGCGCGGTTATCCCGCTGGTCAAAAAAGTACCCTGTTTTCTGCCCGCCTGCTATATCGGCATAAAATTTCAAGCCGTTTTCTTCGATTATGATATCAGCCGGTATATCTCCCCTGTAAACTTCATTTTCGATATTCAGGTTCGCATTTTCAAGCTTTCTCAAACCGACATCATTTCTGATATATATCCCCTTACTGCCGAAAACCCCAGCCGCAGCTTCTAAAATATCATTCTTACAAGCGTCTGCGCCGGCAGAAACAAACTGTACTGAAAGATAATCTTCATATCTGTCTATTACCGTTCCGGACATATTATCGGACTCGCCAAAAACCGCCCTGTAAGATTTTGCTTCCGGATAGAATCTATCTCTAAGGAGTTTAGCTTCTTCAATGCGTTTTTTCCAGAACTGCACATTTATATCTTCGTCTTTTTGCGTAAGCAGTCTGAACGCAATTAATGAATGCGGATTATAAAAACCTTTACCGATAAAAGCTTCCGCATTATCATAAAGCAAAACGATCTCTCCGGCTTTAGGGCTTCCCTCAACAAGTTTTATCTCGTTAGAAAACACCCACTTATGCCCGTTTTTAACTCTCTTTCCTTGTCCTGCTTTTAAAATAATTTTTTTCACGAAACGCTTTCCCTTTTATTGTATTTTTCTCTGAATTTTCGATAAGTTAATCATTAGATATTATTAAATGGAGTTCTATAAAAACCGCTTCAACGTTATCGGCTGGCTGATTCTGCTCTTTTTCTATATCAGAGTTAATAATTCTTCGCCTTTTTTCCATACGTCGCCGGCGCCTAAAGTCAGAACTATGTCTCCGGGTTGTATCTCTTTTGAAAAATGTTCTATATCCGTAAATTTTTCGGCGCGGCATTTGTTTTCTTTCAAACTGTTAAGTATAAGTTCCGCGTTTACGCCTTCTATGGCTTTTTCTCCGGCGGGATATATGTCCAAAACTTTTACAAAATCCGCGTCTCTAAAACTTTTGCCGAATTCCCTGAAAAGATTCTGCGTGCGCGTATATCTGTGCGGCTGGAACAGCACACGGAGTTTTCTTTTGGGCCAAAAATGTTTTATGGCTTTTATCGTCGCGTCAACTTCCGTCGGGTGATGACCGTAATCGTCAATAACTGTTATTCCGTTTTTTTCGCCTTTTATTTCAAGCCTTCTTCCCACGCCGTCAAATTTGTTTATGGCTCTTGCTATAAGTTCAAAAGGAATTCCGAGATATAATCCGACGCCTATCGACGCAAGCGAATTTAAAATATTGTGTTTGCCGGGCATTCTTATACAGATTACTCCGGCTTTTTTTCCCGCGTATATTACGTCAAAGCTTGTACATTGCGGCAAAACGTTCACGTTTTCGGCTTTAATATCGGGATTTCCCGTAAGGCCGTAAGTTACGTATTTGCGCGTTATTTTCGGCATTATTTCTTTAACAATTTTATCGTCGGCGCAAATTATCGCAGCGCCGTAAAAAGGAACGCTGTTGATATGGTTTACAAAAGCGTTTTTAAGATTTTCCATATCTCCGTAATAATCCAAGTGGTCGTTATCGATATTTGTTACGACAGTTATCACGGGGGAAAGTTTGAGAAAAGAACCGTCCGATTCGTCGGCTTCCGCGACGATATATTCGCCTCTGCCCAAACGGGCGCTCGTCTTGAGATTTTTTAATCTTCCGCCGATCACTATGGTGGGGTCAAGCCCGCCTTCGTCCAAAACCAAAGCCGTCAACGAAGTTGTAGTTGTTTTTCCGTGCGTTCCGGCAATTGTTACGGCGTATTTAAGCCTTGCAAGTTCTGCAAGCATTTCTACGCGCGGTATCACCGGGATTTTATTCTTTAATGCCGTCGTCACTTCGGGGTTTGATTTGCTTACGGCTGTCGAAGTTACCACGACCTCGGCGTTTTTAACGTTTTTTTCGTCGTGGCCTATATAAATTTTTGCGCCTATCATCTTAAGATGTTCGGTAACGTCGGTTTTTTTTAAATCCGAGCCTGAAACGTTATGGCCCAGGTTTATTAAAACTTCGGCAATTCCGGACATTCCGGAACCGCCGATCCCCACAAAATGTATATTGCGGTTTTTTCTGAACATTTATTTGCCCTTCGCCTTTTTGGAATAGTATTCGGCGCTGACTGTGGTTGTTATTCCGCCGCGTATGCCGAACTCAAGCTCTACGGTCATAATTTTAGGATTTAAAGTTTTAACTAAATCTTCCATTATTTTGTTAACGACACTTTCGTGAACCATGCCTACCATTCTGAAACTTTGAACGTACATTTTTAAAGATTTAAGTTCGACAACGGTTTTTGAAGGCGTGTAGTTTATAACAAGATAAGCGTAATCCGGAAGACCGCTCCACGGACACAGGCATGTAAACTCTTCAGTTTCAATACATACGTTTATGTCTTTTCCGGCATATTGATACGGCATCGCTTCAAGAAGCGAAGGCGTTACTTTGTCAAAAACAGGCGTATTTTTCATAAAAACTCCTTCATCGTTTTTTTATCCGGCTATTATACCATTTTTGCCGAATTTTGCATAAAATGCGCATCATATTATGTAAAAACTTAATAAAAAACTTGTATAATGTGTATCAATAATTTACAGGAGAAATATTAATGATTTGGAAAACGGTAACCGAGCATACGCTTAGGCTGAAAAATCTTGCCGACAATGAAGAAATAAAAAGCAAACTTGAAGGGCTGTCATTATATAATTGCCGTCTTAAACAGATATTGGACGGCGTAGAAGCCGGCCCGGACATAGAGGCTTCTGTAATTAAGGAAACCGAACTTAAAGACAACACTCTGGCAAAAATTTACGAACTTCAAAAGGAAACCGAACAGGCAGAAACTACGGAAGAAGAAGCCGCAAAAATTATCGAATGTTTTTTATATATAGACAACTATTTAAGCCTTTATTGCGAACCGGAACTTTTTTTCATAGAAAACCAGGGCAAGTTGCAGCTCTGTAATTCCGTCGAACTTTTAAACTCGAAAAAGAAATTTGACGACATAATACAAAGCATGTTCTTTTTTCGTGAACTTAACACAAAAGCGCATATATCGATTCCGGCATTGTGCGGTTTTTTAAGAGAAAGCAAAACTAATATTTCTGAATATATAACCGACAAAGCAGATTATGTTATGGACAAACTTGATTTTCTAAACCGTACCGTCCTGGAACAAAAGATCCCCGACGAATATTTAAAACGGCTGTATCCTTTTATTTTAATCGTAAATTTTACCGCGCAAAAGCTTATGCTTCACCGTTTGACGGACAATTATCCGTCAAACGTCAACAAAAAAGTTTTTCAGGAAGCAATGAAGCAGAGAGAATACGTGCTTGACAGAATCAAAGGCAAAATCATAAAAAGAGCTTCCATCATCAAACAATTAAAAAGCAGAATCAGCGAACCGATAAATCAGGAAATATGGTTTGACGACAGATGCGTGGAAATATATGACGAAGAGATCATAGCAAAAAGAGAAGAACCGGAAAATGAAGGCGAGTATGCTTCGGTCATTTTAACGGCGGACAGAATAGAAAAATGCTGCGCTACGGCATACTGGACGGCATTTCTTGCAGCAAACGACAAAAAACTTGCCGCAGGAGAAAGAAATACGGAGGCGGATGAGTGGCTCAACCTTTACTTTTCAATATCAAAAAACAATAAATATGAAATATTGTATTCTCTACGCAAGTTTCTCATAGAAAACGAAACGACAACCGCGCTGGATTTCAACAATATAAAAACTAAATCCGAAAAAAAAGAAAAAAGCGGCGCTTCAATATTTAATAAAGTGATGCCGCTATGGCTTATATGCCTAGTTGCCGCGCTCATTGCGGCAACTTTTTGTTTTTTTATAATATCCGCAACAAAATCAATAGTCCACTGAACAAATCGATTCTAAAAAACATTGTGCCTGACAAAAATTTAATATGTTTTGTATTCGCATTCGCAAAACTTTAACTTTCGGTATTGCCGGCATTTATTCCCAGTTCATGTTTTATCTTCAGCTCGATTTCAGCAGCTAAATCAAAAAATTTCTTCAATTCTTCCTTTGTCGGTTCACGAAAATCGTCAGGGTATCTTGTGTCTATATACATTTTATCTATTTCCATTAACGTATCTGTATTTATTTTTAAATCTTTAATTTTTTCTATTTCAATGTATAATCTCATTAAATCGTGCGTTCTTTTCAGTTCCCAGCCATGTTCCAATAAATATGCTTTAAAATATTTTTCTATTGCCTGCTGACAATGAAAAGCGATGCTGTGCGTAATAAATGTCGGGCTTTCCATAAGAACTTTTATAGTTTCAATATCTTTATCTGCAACGAGAATCCATTCCTTAATTCCATTTTTCATAAATAGTTTTCCCTGTTTTTTCTATTTCTTGAATAAAAAAATTACCGTTTCTCTTTTTCATATTGAATTCGGCTTTTGAATAAACTTTTAAATCCATAGCATGATTACGATTTATGTCCAATATTAATTTCCTTACGGCAATATATCTTTTGACTTCATCTTTATAATCCCGTGAAATATAATAATTGTCCAATATGACTATCAAATCTATATCGCTGTCGCTTGCGGCAGTGCCTTTGGCGTATGAGCCGAACAAAATAATTTTGTAGGGGTTTGCCGCTTTCAATTTTTCTATAAGCTGGTTTAAAACATTATCTATATTCATATCGGTTATACTATCAAAATTACTTTTCTTAGGCAATGAGTTCGTCTGGGAGCAGTAATGTGCATACGGACGGTATGGGTTTTAACCTCTTTCGATTTTAACGGCTTTTTCCAGCAGATCTTTTATTTGTTCGGCGGCTTCTTTGTCCGCAGGGCCGGCTTTTGCAAGGATATCAATCCATCTTATATAGTCGTCGGAAAATATGTTTGGATAAGAATTTATATATTTTTCAAAAATTACCAAAGCTTCCTGAAAATTGCCGGACATTATGTAGGCGTCTACAAGTAAATAATATGCCGGCATATAATGTTCTTCGATTTCAAATATAGTTTTTGCAGTTTCTATCGCTTTTTCATATTTTTTAAGTTTAAGAAGAGACATCGCTTTGCCCGAATAAATATCAGCCGAAGGCTCCGGACTAAATTTTATGGATTTATCAAAGTTTTTTAACGACTCTTTATACTTTCCCATATAAAAAAGTATGATGGCTTTGTTGTAATAAGCGGTATAATTTTTTGGGGCTGCTTTAATGATTTTATTAATAGATTTCAAAGCATTCTCATATTCTTTATTTTCAAGATATGAGCCTGCCTCAAGATACAACTTTAAAAAACTGCTGTCTGCCGGTTCTTTTTTATATCTCCACATATCGTTTTCTTCCGGCGTTCTGCCCAAAAGCAGCCATCCGCTTAAAAACAATAAAATGCACACCAAAACTGCGATTACGGCTTCTTTAATTTTATTTTTCATTTTCTCCCTTCTTGGCATAATTAATTATGAAATAAAAAAGCCGCAGACACATTTTTAAGCCGGCGGCTTTTTAATTATTTGTATTTTTTAATACTTTAAATTACTATAAATCGGAAATGCTTTACAAAGCGCTGACATTTCGGTTTTGATTTCGTTTAGGATTTTTTCATCATTTACATTTTTCAGCGCTTTTACTATGGCTTCGCCTATTTTTACCATTTCAGGTTCTTTCATTCCTCTTGTCGTTACGGCAGGCGCGCCTATTCTTATTCCTGAAGTTATAGTCGGTTTTTCTGGGTCGTATGGAATGCCGTTTTTGTTTAAAGTTATTCCGGCTTTTTCCAAAATTTCCTGAGCATCTTTACCTTTTACGTTTAGAGGCCTTAAATCTACCAGAAACACGTGCGAGTCCGTTCCGCCGGAAACTATGCGCAGACCGCCTTTTTCCAAAATTTCGGCCAGCTTTTTTGTGTTTGCCAAAACCTGTTTTTGATATTCTTTAAATTCAGGTTTTAAAGCTTCTCCGAAAGCAACGGCTTTTGCGGCAATAACGTGCATTAAAGGCCCGCCCTGTTCGCCCGGAAAAACCGCAGAATTGAATTTTTTTGCAAGTTCTTCGCTGTTTGTCAAAATCATTCCGCCGCGCGGGCCGCGAAGCGTTTTGTGCGTGGTAGTGGTTACAACGTCCGCATATTCTATAGGGGAAGGATAAACTCCGGCGGCAATCAAGCCTGCATAATGAGCCATATCGCACATATGGTATGCGCCGACACTTTTTGCTATTTCGCCTATCCTTTTCCAATCCCAGATTCTTGAATACGCGCTTGCTCCGCTTATGATAAGTTTAGGTTTATTTTCTTTAGCGAGTTTTTCCATTTCGTCATAATCTACATATTCGGTTTCTTTGTAGACATTATACGCAACTATATTGAACCATTTCCCAGAGACATTGAAAGGGTTGCCGTGCGTCAAATGTCCGCCGTGCGACAAATTTAAACCCATTATCGTATCGCCGGGTTTTAAAAGCGCCAGAAGAACGGCAAAGTTTGCCTGCGCGCCGGAATGCGGCTGAACATTGGCAAATTTCACATTAAAAAGTTTTTTCGCTCTTTCTATTGCAACAGTTTCTGCCATGTCGACAATTTCACAGCCGCCATAATATCTTTTTCCGGGATAACCTTCGGCATATTTGTTTGTAAGGCACGATCCCTGCGCTTCCATGACCGCTTGCGAAACTATGTTTTCCGAAGCTATAAGCTCTATTGTATCTTTCTGCCTTTCAAGCTCTTTTGACAGAATAGAATGAATTTCGCCGTCATACTTTTTTAAATTTTCCATTTTTAGCATCTCCCTTTTTAACAATAAAGTTTTCAACTTTGTTTTTATTTTTTTAACTCTTCTTTTATCATCTTTTTAAGTTTCTGCTGCGGCAATTGAAGCTCATAATCCGCAACGCCGATAGGCTTAAATTAAAATATTATGCCGCCAAGGCAAAACTGCAACTTTGCGTTGCAGTTTTTCATCGGAAGCGGCATAAAACTCATAAAAAAGTTTCATATTCCATAAATTTCTGGGCGAAAATCCTTTAAGATTCGGGAACTCATTTTTTATATCTACAGCAAGCCTTTCTACAACGCTTGCGCCATAACCTTTTTCCGATCCTTCACATGAAAGATTACGACCTATATTCCAGTACATATCCAGCATTGTCGCATTAACGCGGCGGGCAACGGCAATATGCGCGGATTTTATTTCCGTAATAACTTGTTTTAATATAACCGAATAATCTGAATTTTTAGTCTTTTTTGCAAGTTTTGACATTTAATTCTCTTTGTATAAATTTATTTATTCGCGCTTAATAAAGGCGTATTGTAAACCGGAGGGTTGTCCGGCTTGTCAAGTTTTAAAAGTAAAGGCATCGGGAAATCAACGCCAATGAACAAAGCTTCGCCTTCGCCCAAAGCAGGCAAAAATGATAACATATTTTTTCCCGCTGATGAAGCGGCATTTTCAATTACTTTTTTGTCCCGCTCGTTTATGAGCCTGTGAACTATAAAAGAACCTATCTGGCTCAATGTGCCTTCCGGAATGTCTCTGGGCATTTGCGTCGCCAGACACAAAAACAGGCCGTATTTTCTGCATTCTTTAGCGATCAAATCAAAAGCGTCAAGAGGCTGGTTTTCAAAACGTTCGTCCGTAACGTTTTTGTTCATAAACTGATGCGCTTCGTCAACGACAAGCAGAACCGGAGAACCTTTGAAACATTTGTTGCGCGCCTTGTTAAGCAGATAAGAACCTATCGCATTTGCCGTAATTTCTTTGGCGCAAAAAAGAGACGAAACGTTTTCAAGGCTGATCCTCAATATTTTTTCAACGTTGTCTGCGGTAAAATTTTCTATGGCGTCTATAACGGAAACGCGGTTTTGCGCAGTTGTTTTGAATCCGAACAATTTATTAAAAACGTCCGTATTGATCAAATTTACTATCCTGTTTACCAAAGAGGCCTGTTTGTCGTAAAGTTTTGTGTCAGCCGCTCCCCATCCTTCCGGAAAATATGATACGCATTCTTCTTTTATCTGCGGCACAAGATAATTGACGTCAAAATTACAGGTATTGTCTTCTATTTCCGTAACGTGTTCTTCGTAAACGGCATTATATTCTTTTCTTTGCTGGTAAGCTTTTTTAAACGTTCCCGTTTTTCCGGACAAACGCATAATTTTAAGAGAGCGGACGGCTTCAAGCAAAACCGACTTTTGCGATTCTCCACCGGGTCTTAAAAGAATAAACAAGTCTGAAATTGAAAGTTTTTGATAAGGAAAATAAGAATCTTCACCGAGAACGACAGTTGTGGATTTTATCGCGCCGTATTCGCCGGTCGCGTCAAACAGAATAATCCTGTTTTTTGTTTTTGATATGACCGATTCCATAAGCTTAGAAACTGTCCAGCTTTTCCCGCCGCCCGTAGTTCCTACGACGGCGCAATGTCTTTGAAATAAAGCGTTCAAAGAAACATTACATACGGCATTGCCTGAAACAAGTTTTCCCAAAGAGGCATAAATGTCCCCTTCTTTATCTTTAGCGCCGAATTTTTTTATATATTTTTCGATTTGTTCATCGCGACAGAAATAAACTTTCGCGCCGACGGCAGGATAAGCAAAAACCGTTTTATGCGCTTTGTCCGGATCCGTAATGTCAAACACAAGCAACAGCTCGGCTTTACCTAAAAGCTGTAAATCATCATGTTCCGATTTTATTGTTTTATTGCTCCCGTCGCACAAATTCGTTTCAATAAGGCGCGCGAGAAAACCGCGTTCTTTGCTTTCAATGACAATAAAATCGCCGACGTTTACGCCGTTTTTGTCCCCGCGTTTTTTTGAAATGAGTTTAGACGAAGGAAAATATATTCCGGCATACTGCGGATTTATCTCATGCACATAGCCTAAAAAATTTTCTTCGCTAAAAAGTTCCATTTTCCATCCTATATATATTTTAGAATTTCATTTGTGTCAAGACAGCCTTTGCGTATGATCACATACGGAAATTTTACCATATCTATTACGGTGGATTCAAAAGAAAATTTGCATTTTCCGCCGTCAACGATAATGTCGGCAGCCGCGTCAAATTGAAGCGTTTCTTCAAAAGTTTTTGCACTTTTTTTATTTGAAATGTTGACCGAAGTAGTCATAACGGGTTTGCCGGTTTCTTTTAAAAATTTCAGCATGAACCCGTCATCGGGTATTCTGACACCAAGATTGTCTCTGCCGCCGGATAGGATTTTGCCGGTAGGCGTGGTAGGAAAAATTAAAGTAAGTCTTCCCGGCCAAAATTTTTCTGCGATCATTAAAGCCTTTTGCGGTATTTCAACCAAAATCCGCGCGCTTTCAATGTCGGGCGTCATCACGACCAAAGGTTTTTTGAAATTTCTGCCTTTGATTTTGTATATCTTTTTCTGCGCTTCGATATTAAAAGCGTCAACGGCAAAACCGTAAACCGTTTCGGTAGGCACAACAGCCACTCCGCCGCTTTTAACAATTTCCGCCGCTTTTTTATGAGCGTTTTTATCTTTATGAGATATTTTTATGGCCATTTTATTAAAAATAATTAGTAGTTAGTAATGAGTAATTAGTAATTAACGGCAAGTCCTTGCAGGAGACAGGTTCTGCTGCACTAATTCAGGCGAAAGCCGGAATAATACACACCTACGATTGTTGACAACAACGCCCGCTGTTTAAACACCTCAAAATATTTCTGCCGGAAATCACATTTTTTGTCTTTTGCCGTTAATTACTAATTACTAACTACTCATTACTAATTAACTCCTGTAGTCTCCGTTAATTTTTACGTAATCATACGAAAAATCGCATGTATAATATTTTGAGCTTTCCTTACCCGATTTTAAATCTATGACAACTTTAATTTCTTTTTTTTGCAGCGCTTTTTTCGCTTTACTTTCAGGAAAAGTTACCGCCATTCCGTTTCTTGAAGTTAAAAAACCGCCCATATAAATGTCCGTTTTTTCGGGGTCAAACTCTACCCCTGCTCTTCCGGCGGCGGCGATCACCCTTCCCCAGTTTGCGTCCGCGCCAAAAACCGCAGTTTTGAACAGCGGCGACGAAGCCACAGTTGAAGCTATGGCTTTGGCATCGCTTTTTGTTTTTGCGCCGCGCACTTCTATTTCGATAAATTTTGTCGCTCCTTCGCCGTCTTTTGCTATTTGTTTGGCAAGCGATAAAGTTACCTCGTCTAAAGCTTTTGCGAATTTTTTTAAATCTGCGGACGATAATTTTCCTGTCTTACTTTGTCCGTTGGCAAGAATTATTAAAGTGTCGTTTGTCGAAGTGTCGCCGTCAACGCTGACGCAGTTATACGATTGCTGCGCCGAAGACTCTAAAAGTTTTTGAAGAGTTTTTGAATCTATTTCAGCGTCCGTCATGATAAAAGAAAGCATTGTGGCGTGAAGTCCCTGCATGTTCGGGTGAATCATTCCCGCGCCTTTAACACAGCCCCATATTGTAATTTCACCTTTTGCGGTTTTTATTTTTTTAAACGCCTTTTTTATAAATGTGTCTGTAGTCATTATTGCCAAAACGGATTCCTCTTCATTTTTCTTTGAAGAGCCTAATGCGTTTTTTAGCTTTTTAATGCCGCTTTTAAAAGCGTTCATATTCAGATATTGGCCGATAACTCCGGTTGAAGCGCATAATACGGAATTTTTTTGAAGATCAAACTCTTTCTCCGTTTCCGAGCATACTGAGAGCGCGTCGGTTTTTCCTTTTTTTCCGGTACATGCGTTTGCGCATCCGGAATTTGCAATAATTGCAGAAATTTTTCCGCCTTTTTTCATTTTTTCAATATCAATAAGAACAGGCGCGGCTTTTGTAACGCTTTTGGTAAACATTCCCGCAGCCGAAGCCGGAACTTCTGAAATAAATAAGGCTAAATCTTTCTTACCTTCTTTTTTATGCAGTCCGCAGCGTATGCCGCCTGCCTTAAACCCTTTTGGAAACATCTATTTTTCTCCTAAACAATATCGTTCTTTTTTATTTTAACCCGAAAAAGCCAAGTATTTTATCTTTATAACTTAACACAGTTTGTTTTACTACATTGAATACTCTTCTTTCCGCAGCAATTCTTTCTGCTTCTGCGGCGGCCTCTGCGGCTGCTTTCTCGGCTGCAAGCCTTGCAGCTTCTGCAGCTTCCGCTGCTTCTGCGGCGGCTTTTGCTTTTGCCTCTTCTTCAGCCAATCTTGCAGCTTCTGCGGCGGCTGCTTTTGCTTTTCTTTCTGCTTCTGCTGCTGCATGCTTTTTAGCTACAGCGGCGGCATCGGCTTTCTTTTTGGCAGTTACCACAGTACTTTTTTGTTCTGTAAGCTTTTGTTTTGCCGAAGCAATCAGTTCATCTATTTTTGAGCCTTTATATGCCGTTTCTTTTGAAGCTTCAAACCATTTTATTGCTTTTTCATAATCGCGTTTGACCGCGCTGTTGCCTTTATAATAAAGGTTGCCAAGCGTATACTGCGCTCTGCCATAACCGTTTTCAGCAGATTTATTAAGCCACAGTAAAGCGTTTTCCATATCCTTCTTATAAGTGTAAACCATGCTAAGCTCAAACTGTGCGCCTCTGTCCCCCCTCTGCGCATCAGCCGTTAAGTCCGCAACGTCTTCCGGAGAGTTCGGGTTGACCGATTTTTTTTGAGCAAAAGAAAAACCTGAAAAAAATACAAAAATCGCAATAACAACAAAAATTTTTTTTCTCATTTTTTATTCCTTTATGCTTGCTGAGCGGTAATTATTAATTAGTAGTTAGTAATAATGCGCAAGACTATGTTTGCGTAAGCAAACCTCTTATTTGCGCGCGTAAGCGCTCCTAAATTACTAATTACTCATTACTAATTACTAATTAAACTGCAATGCCTCAGTTTCCGGCAGGCCGAACATTATGTTCATGTTTTGTACTGCTTGTCCGCCGGAGCCTTTTGTCAAATTGTCTATTACCGAAATTATTATAAGAGTGTTTGTGCGTTCGTCAACTTTTAATGATATTTCACACAAATTAGTATTTTCTACGTCTTTTATGCCGGGCATAACGTTTTCGTCAAAAACTTTTACAAAAGGTTTGTCTTTATAAAAATTTTTATAGATTTCGATAATTTCAGGAGTTTTTATGTCTTTTTTCAGTTTTACGTAAATTGTCGACAGCATTCCCCTTTCTACCGGAATAATGTGCGGCGTGAAAGTAAGCGTTACTTTTTCTCCGTAGAGTTTGCCGAGTTCCTGTTCAATTTCCGGTATATGCCTGTGAGCGCCGGCTATTTTGTAAGCCCTGAAATTCGGGTGTTCGTTTGCAAAATATTCCAGCGAAGCTTTTCTTCCCGCGCCTGAAATACCGCTTTTTGCGTCAACTATTATTGCGCTCATATCGGCTAAATTGTTTTTTATTGCCGGCGCGCAGCCTAAAATAACAGTCGTGGGATAACAGCCCGGATTTGCGACAAGCTTTGCTTGTTTTATTAAAGGTTCGTTAAGTTCGGGCAGTCCGTAAACGGCTTTGTTTATGCAGTCTTTTGCCGTATGACTTACCTTGTACCATTTTTCGTAAACATCGGCATCATTTATCCTAAAGTCCGCCGACAAATCTATTACCTTGACGCCCGCGTCCAAAAGTTTAGGCACAATTTCAAACGACAGGGAATGAGGCAGCGCAAGAAATACCGCGTCGCAGCCGGATTTTATTTTGTTTATATCCAAACCTTCAACTTTCAAGTTCAAATTCGCAAAATGCGGATAAATATCTTTTAAATCTCTTGTTTTTGATGAACTCCTGCCGTAAAGTCCCGTTATCCGCACATTCGGATGTTTTGAAAGTATTTTTAAAAGTTCCTCGCCGGTATATCCGGTTATTCCTACGATTGCAACTCTAATCATTTTCTTCCTCCGTCTCTTTTTCTTCATTATCCGGATTTTCCGGATAAACCAAAACTACAAATTCGCCTTTCGGACTTTGTCCGTTTTTTATATTTTCAATTACTTCTTTAATGCTTCCTCTTATAAACTCTTCAAATTTTTTAGTCAGTTCCCGAGCAATGCACATCAAAGCGTTCTCGCCGAAAACTTCGCCGCAGATTTCAACGGTTTTTAAAATTCTGTGAGGCGACTCATAAAAAACTATGGTTTTTCTTAAAGAAGAGCAAGCCGCAAGTTCTTTTTTCATTTTTCCGGTTTTTCTCTTCAAAAAACCGCAAAAAATAAAACCGTCGGTAGGAAGTCCAGAACCAACCAGCGCAGTTATCACCGCGCTTGCTCCGGGGAGAACTTCAACTTTTATTCCTTTACTTAAAGCTTCTTTCACGAGCAGATAACCAGGGTCAGAAACCGCCGGAGTGCCGCCGTCGGAAACAAGCGCTATATTTTTTCCGTTTAAAAGTTTGCCGGCAATCTGCGGCATGCGGTAACGCTGATTATAATAATAAAAAGTTATAATAGTTTTAGTAATTTCAAAATGCGTTAACAGCTTTAAACTTTGTCTGGTATCTTCACATGCAATAAAATCACATTCTTTGAGAACTCTTAAAGCCCTTAAAGTTATATCTTCAAGATTACCTATAGGCGTTGGAACTATATATAAAATACCGCTCATATTTGGGTTTCAATTATTTTCATTCTGCCGGAATTATTTCCGACTTGCCAACATATACTTCCGTAATCTGCAATGATCCGTATATATTTATCGATTATTTTTTCTTATTTATTGTAATACCCGGTCAAATCTGAATATTTATTTACAATTTTGCTCATAAGCCTAATGATATCTTAGGTGTATCATATCCAATTTTTCGGCAAATATCAAGAATCCGTAATATGCGGCAAAACTCTCAAACAAAGGCAACAATAACGGCAAAAACAGGTATTTGAAGTTTTACACTTTACCGTTTTGGCTTAATTTTTATTGTTTTGCATTAGCTCTTATTATGAATTTAATTTTATGTATATTTGAATCTTTTATCATAAAACATTACATTTCAAAAAATCGCAAAAATGATTGAAAATAAAATCATTATTGTTTTTTTTGCGAATTATTGACTTTTTTTTAAAATTTTATTATAAATTAAATGCGTTTATGAAAATTTGCAGCTATTAAGTTGCGGAGGTAATGTTTCGATGAAAAAGCCCGATGTCGTTAAACAGGTTTCAGATGTTTCAGGTTTGACTCAAGGCGACTCCAATCGAGCAATAAAAGCTTTGGTGAAAGTTATACAAGACAGCCTGAGAAACGGTGAAGTCATCTCCCTTTCCGGGCTTGGTTCTTTCCGAGCTAAATCCCGCAAAGCTAGACAGGGCAGAAACCCGAAAACGGGCGAAGTGATTCCTGTTCCGCCAGGTAAAAAGGTTTCTTTCAAGCCCACCACTACTCTCAGGAAAATAATACAATAATAGAGCACAAATTTATGATAAATATAGAACCGTCAAAAAAATTAGAGAAGCTGCCGCCATATCTTTTTACAAAAATCAATCTTTTAAAAAACGAAGCTTATGCAAAAAATCTTGATGTTATCGATTTAGGCATGGGCAACCCGGATCTACCTACGCCAAACCATGTAGTTGACAGGCTTTGCGATACGGTAAAACATCATCACAATAC
>JAISDI010000248.1 GCA_031264895.1 Endomicrobium sp.
ATTACGCGGTCAGACAGTGAAAAAGAGCGTAACTATTAAAGGATTTTCGTCAGCAGCGCATCAGTACGGGAACTGAACATTTTTATGTTGATTAAAAAGAAATAGTTCTAAAAAAAAGAGGGTGTAATGTCAAAGCTGATTATCAACAACAATTTAATAGACAAAATTTCTGAGCTTATAAAAAATGCCCGCAGCGGTATTGTTACTACAATCAATTCTGTTATGGCTGCTACATATTTTGAAGTTGGCAGAATGATTGTTGAAGACGAACAAAACGGCAAACACCGTGCTGATTATGGGAAACAGATTTTAGTCTCTTTATCTAAAAGGCTGACAAGAGAAAACGGTAAAGGATTTTCTGTAGATAATCTTGAAAATATGCGAAATTTCTATCTGACATATTCAAAATACTACAAAAACCCAATTTCCGAGACAGTGTCTCGGAAATTCAAATTAAGTTGGTCGCATTACTTAAAACTTATGCGACCGGATTATATTTGCGGCTGGTTTTAAGCGAAGCTTTTTGCTTGAACTCGGTAAGGGTTTTGCTTTTATCGGCAGGCAGGTAAGATTTACATTCGAAGAAAAGCATTTTAGAGTTGATTTAGTCTTTTATAATAGATTGCTCAAATGCAAATGTATGTCAATTACTATGACAGAGAAGTAAAATCAGAAGACGAAAACAAAACAATTGGTATAGTTTTATGTCAAGAAAAGAACAAAGCTGTTGTAAAATATACTTTGCCAAAAGATAACAAACAAATCTTTACAAGCAAATATATGACGATTTTGCCTAAAAAAGCAGACTTGAGAAAGCTGATAGAAAATTAGCGCTACATTTTTTCATTACGGCAAAGAAGATGTTGCAATAAAAATATAAAATAAGATATAAAGAAGTTAAGGAAGAGGGAAAAATGAAAAATTTACCGATAAGTACTCAATCGTTTGAAATTTTAAGACAAACTGACTGTGTGTATGTTGACAAGACAAAACACATTTTTGAATTAATAAAAAACGGAAGAGTTTATTTTCTTTCTCGTCCTCGTAGATTTGGTAAATCCTTATTGATAAGTACTTTTGAAGAACTCTTCAAGGGGAACAAGAGGCTTTTTGAAGGATTGTATATTTATGATAAGTGGGTTTGGTCAGAAAAATATCCTATAATTCATTTGGATTTCGCAGACCTTGCGTACAATACTCCGGAAGAATTAAAATTAACTTTAAACAATTTTCTCAATAAAACGGCAGCGGCAAACTCGGCATCATTACAAGACGACATGCCTGTTTCCGTAAAGTTTTCGGAACTTATAGAAAAATTGTATAGTAAAACCGGACAAAGAGTAGTCGTATTGGTTGACGAATACGATAAGCCTATAACCGATAACCTGTCAAATAAAGAAGTTTTATCGTCAAACAAAACAATATTGCATGATTTTTATCAGGTGATAAAAGCAAAAGACAAGTATATAAAGTTTGTTTTTCTAACAGGCGTATCAAAATTTTCAGGAGTTTCCATATTTTCGGGATTGAATAACCTTATGGACATAACTCTTTCAGATAAATTTGCAGGCATTTGCGGTTACACGCAGGAAGAATTAGAAGAAAATTTTAAAGAATATATATATCTTCTGTCAGAAAAACTTAAACGTTCAAAAGAAGACGTTTTAAAAGAGATCCGCCGTTGGTATAACGGTTATTCTTGGGACGGAATGACAACCGTATATAATCCTTTTTCAACGCTGCTTTTATTTGCAGATAATATTTTTACAAATTATTGGTTTCGCACAGGTACTCCCACATTTTTGATAGAACTTCTTAAAAGCCGGAATCAATTACGCGGGATTTTTGAGCCTATCGTCGTTGAAAATGTCGCTTTTGACGGTTATGACGAAGAAAACATAGATACAGTTTCTCTTTTATTTCAGACCGGTTATTTGACTATAAAACAAAGAAAATTGAATTTCGGTTCGCCGGAATATACTCTTGCGGCGGCAAATTTTGAAGTTAAAGATTCTTTGGTCAAATATCTTTTAAACGCATACAGTAATTTTCCGCTGAACGCTTTGAGAGATTTGCAGACTAATATTCATAACCAGATACAAACAATGGATGCCAAAAATTTATCAAAAAGCATATATCAGCTTTTTGTTAATATCCCATATACATTGCATATAAGCAAAGAAGCCTATTGGCATTCACTATTTTTAGCGACTATGAATCTTTTAGGTTTTGTCTTTAAGGGCGATGTTCTTACAAATATTGGCAGAATAGACGCTGTATGGGAACAGCCGGATTTTGCCGTAATATGTGAAATAAAATATGACGAGAAAAAAGAACTTGAAAAAATGTTAGAAACGGCATTTGCTCAAATAGATGATAGAAGATACTATGAAACATATTTATATTCAGGAAGAAAAATCATTTTGCTTGCAGTGGCTTTTAATGGCAAAGCTGTAAAATGCAAATTTAAAGAGTTAGATAAAAAATAAATCTCCGCACAGCAAGCTATGCGGTATCAGTTGTCATGCCGGTATCCATTTTTAAACTTGGATACCGGCTTTCGTTGGTATGACAGCTAAGCGGTTCCCCGCAGCAAGCTGCGGGTATATTTTCAAGCATGAATAAAACTGAAAATATAGTATAATAGTACCTGTTATGAAAAAGTACATTTCTTTATTATTACTGTTGCTGTTTTGCTCTGTTTCGGTTTATGGAAAGCCTATAAAAGAAAAAACCTCTTTAACGGTTTCGGTTGAAAATACGCTGTTTTCACCTGTTGCGGAAAATACCGAAGGGGCGACATTCAAAACCGAAGTGCAAAACGTAAAGAAGACAAAATTATGGTTTTTAACTATAAGAAACGGCGAAAATAATAAAAAAGCAAGAGAATTCATAGTTAAAAAAACGCCGGTTCCCGAGACAGTCGTATGGGACGGTTTGACTTCCGACGGAAACATCGCTCCGGACGGGCAGTATTCATATAAATTTTTTGTACTTGGCGACAGGGGAAGCGCAGTTGTCGAGAAATCAAACGTTATGACCGTTGATTCTACCCCTCCTTTTGTTTCTTTAAAATGCGATCGCGACGTGTGTTTTATAAATCAGGAAGACGGGAAGTTTAGCAGAGATTTGGTTGTTTATTTGAGCGCCGGCGACGAAAACGGCATAGATTTTTCAAAAAGTTATCTTGAAGTTTTAAGTTATAACGATAAGAGGGTCAAAGAATTTCCGTTTAACGGTAAAATTCCGGAATTTGTTATGTGGGACGGCATAGACGAAGTCTATAATATGCCTCTTCCAATAGGCAACTATAAAGTTAATTTTGTAGTTACGGACAAAGCCGGAAATATTTCAAATATTGATAGTGAAATATCGATAGCGCCGATGCCCAAAGAGCCGGAACCAGAACTTCCAAAAGAGGTGGAAGTTAAGCAGGAAGAAAGAGGTCTTGTAATAAATCTTTCAAGCAAAGTTTTGTTTGACGTTTCAAAAAGCGAACTCAAAGCCGAAGCGGAAGAATCTTTGACGGAAGTTTCTGAAATTTTAAAAGTTTATTTAAAGAATAAAGTGCTGATCGAAGGACATACTGATTCCAGCGGAAACAAAGAAAAGAATATGCAGCTTTCAATTGACAGAGCGCAGTCTGTTTACGATTTTTTTGTCGATAAAGGCATAGACGAAGAAAGAATGACAGTTTTCGGTTTTGGCTCAGACAAACCGGTTTCTCCAAACGATACGGAAAAGGGTAAAGAACAGAACCGCCGCGTAGAAATCATAATTTTAAAAACGCAGGAACCTCAGCCCGAAACTGCGGCAGCCGAAGAAACGGAAGAATCCGGCGGCGCTCAATCCGAACCCACCGGAAATGAAGAACCTGCAGAAGTTTCCGAGCAGGAAGTCATTGAAGACGAAGAATCATATGAAGAGCATATTGAAATTCCACAAGAACCGGAAATTCCGCAAGAACAATCCCACAAAGAACATGCGCAAGAAAATATTATTTTAGAAGTATCCGAACCTGCCGGAAACGAAAGCTCAAATACTGAAGGTGAATCCGCGGCAGGCGGAGAATGAAAAATATTTTAATAATTTTTCTGTTAGTCGTACTTTTCTTTCTTTTAATTTTTGCCGCTTATATAATAGGCTTTAAGCTTTATTTCAACAGCGGCAGCTTAGCAAAACAAACCAACCATATTGTCAGAATGATTTTTCAAAGAGACAGCGCAGTTTCAAAAATAAAAATTTCTCCTTTTGGCAGACTTGGGATCGAGTCTTTTAACATGGCGCAGCGCGGCGGTTTTGAAAACGGAACTTTATTGTCCGTTAAATCGGCGTCCGCTAAAGCCGATATGCGCAAACTTTTCAGAAAAGAATTGCTTATAAAAGACATTCACGTGCGCGGAATCAATATAAATTTAGATTACTCTTCCGGAAAATTTAATTACTATTTTTTTTCAAACGTCAGGTATCTCTTTATGAACAAATTCGCAAAATACGGCATGATAAAATCCGTAGAAGCGCGTTCAATATTGCTGGATGAAGCCGAAATAGTCCTGAAACTTAAATACGGTACGATAAAGTTTAAAAATATAGTCTTATTTTCCGAAGTTTTTAACCGCGAAAATGTTTTTGGCGCAACGGTATCTTTTGATTTTGAGACGGGCGGCGTATCTTCAAGCGCATCGTTTAAATTCAGTTATGACAGTTCAGAAAAAACCATTTACATAAACGATTTTATAAATGAGGAATTTTCTCTTTCCGGCGAAGGTAAAATAGAACTGCTGGAAAACGGAAAAACCGGTTTTGAATACACGGCTAAAATAAATAAGGAAAAATTTCAAGAAATACTTTCATTAATTTATGGAGATCCATATCATGCGGGCATAAATTCACGTCCGCACGGTACGGAAGAAATTATTATTTCTTATCCACGAGGAGAAAATGGATGACAAAACAGGTTATTATTGTAGGAGCCGGCCCCGCAGGACTTACCGCAGCTTACGAACTATTGGCTAAAAGCGATTATATCCCGATAATAATAGAAGCTTCGGGAGATATCGGCGGTATAGCTAGGACGGTCAATTATAAAAATAATCTTATGGATATAGGGCCGCACAGATTTTTTTCCAAATCCGACAGAGTGTTAAACTTTTGGTTTAATATTCTGCCCTTGCAGACAAAACCTTCAAAAGACGATATCATTTTAAACAGAAAAATTTCTTTTCCAAAAAATTCAATAGAGCGCGATCCGCAAACACAAGACGATGTAATGCTCACAAGGAACAGATTGACCAGAATATTTTTCTTAAGAAAATTTTTTGATTATCCCGTAAGTTTGAGTTTTAACACCATGAAAAATCTCGGAGCTGTCCGACTTCTTAAAGCGGGATTTAGTTATCTTTATTCGCTGTTTGTAAAAAGGGAAGAAAATTCACTTGAAGATTTTATGATAAACAGGTTCGGAAAAGAATTGTATCTGACATTTTTTAAAGATTACACCGAAAAAGTCTGGGGCGTGCATCCTGCAAAAATACCGGCTGATTGGGGAAGGCAGAGAATAAAAGGTTTGTCCGTAAAGAAAGTTCTTGCCGAAGCTTTGAAAAAGATTTTTTCGGGCGGTAAAGATGAAATTGCTGATAAAAACGTAGAAACAAGCCTGATCAAAAGTTTTTATTATCCAAAGTACGGTTCCGGACATTTCTGGCAGTCTCTGGCAAAAAAGATAACCGATAAAGGCGGAAAAATAATTTTTCATCAATCGGTATACGCGCTTGAAACAAAAGACAATAAAGTGGTGAAAGTTTTGGCAAAAGACGAAAACGGAAAAATTCATGAATACGAAGGTGAACATTTCATGTCCTCAATGCCGGTAAAAGATTTAATAGCGGCTTTTGACAAAAAAGACGAAGAAACCGCGCGCGTAGCCGAATCTTTGAAGTACAGGGATTTTATGACCGTAGGCCTTTTGATGAAAAAACTTGAAATTACAAATAATACTTCAATTCCTTCGTATAACAATATCATCCCCGACGTCTGGATTTACGTTCAGGAACGCGACGTGAAAATAGGACGTTTTCAAGTAATTAATAATTGGAGTCCTTATATGTTGGACGATTATGAAAACACTGTGTATATAGGGCTTGAATATTTTTGCAATGAAAGCGACGAACTTTGGAGCATGGGAGAAAAAGATTTTATAGATTTTTCCATAGGCGAACTTGAAAAAATCAACATAATAAAAAAAGAAAACGTGCTTGGTTCTCACATGGTAAAAGTCCCTAAAGCCTATCCGGCTTATTTTGGCGCATATGAAGAGTTTAACGTTATAAGGAAATTTACCGACGGATACGAAAATTTGTTTTTAATGGGCAGAAACGGCATGCACAAATACAATAATATAGATCACTCAATGCTTACTGCAATGGAAGCGGCTGAAAATATAATAAAAGGCGTGAAAACCAAAGACAATATCTGGAAAGTAAATGCCGAAAGCGATTATCATGAAGAAAAATAATACAGACGAAAAAAGCGAAATTAGAGCAGCTGGCAAAATTTTTCAATACGCGAGAGTAAAAGCTGCGGCAGCGGTTTTGATTCTTGCTGCCGTCATATTTTTATGTTACGGAAAAGTTATAAATTTTGGCCTTACCGAGCTTGACGATTACAATTCTATTTTTCTATGCGCACCCGCTTATGAGCAGGACTACTCTTTATTGAAAGCGTTCAAAGCAAATGTAATGTTTGATAAATATCCGTCGCCTTATTATAGGCCGATAGTAGCCTGCGCTTTTATAATACAAAATAAAATTGCCGGCCCTTCCGTAAAATTTGCGCATTTTTCAAGTATATTTTTACATTTTTTCGCTTCAGTTTTAATATTTTTCTTTTTAAGAAGGTATCTTTTTAGCACGGGTATATCTTTTGCCGCAGCTCTGCTTTTTGCCGTTCATCCTGCTGCAATGTACGCAGCCGTTTGGGTGACGGGAATACAAGAATCGGTTCTTTTTATATCATTTATAATTTCTCTGGCTTGTTTTAGCGAATATATAAAAGGCGCGAAACACCGTCAAATTTTATTCGCCTTGCACATAATATTTATGCTCATTTGCTTTTTTGATAAAGAGTCGGCGGTTTCTTTTCCTTTTATATTTTTCTTATATTATTTTCTGTTTAGAGAAAAAGGCCAAAAGTTGCAGATACATATCTATATAGTATGGTTTGTATCAATGATTTTCTTTTTGTATATGCGCAGGCTTGCGGGAAATTCCGGAAGTTTTGGTTTACCGCATATTACTGCGGACAATATCGCAATGATGTTTGACTATTATTCATCTTTAGTTTTTCTCAGAACTCCGTTTGGAACGGCAATAAATTCCAAAGTATTTATTTTTGGCGCCATAGCTGTGCTTCTTTGTATCATATTCGCTTTTTGGGACTATAAAAAATTCAGGTTTAAGAAAATAAATCTTTTTTATCTTTTGCTTCCCATACTTATGGTAGGGCCAAGCATATTTGCCGGAAACAGATTATGGTCGCAGGGAAACAGACTGTATCCGATGTGCTTTGCCGTAATTGTCATTTTCTTCTTTTTTTTAAAACCGTATATTGAAAATAATAAAACGAAATTTTATGCGGTTATTTTTCTTATAACATTTACCGCTGTGTCCGCGTTTGTTTCATACGACAGGTCTGAAGTTTTCAGAAACGGACTTAATTTTTGGGAAGAAATATTAAAAGAAAGTCCGAATAATATTACTGCATACAAATTTCGCGGCACAGTTTTAAGGAAAGATGGAAAGCTTAGGGAAGCGCTTGAACAATTTCATTCATTGTGCAAAGGCATTAATTATTCTAACGGAGAAATAAATTATTTCTTTGCCGAAACTTTATTGATTGCCGGAGAATACGAAAATGCAGCGAAAGTATTTGACATTATAATTCAAAACAACCAAATGCCTTTACCGCCAATTTATGCCGGCGCTGTAATGGCGAATTATTTTGCTGATAAAAAAGATAAATCGGAAAATTATCTTAAACAACTTGCCGGAATGTTAAATGCTGATGTTCCCACCGCAAACGATTATTGCAATGGTTATATGCAGCATATACGCGCAAGCGCCGAAAAAATAAAAAACGCCGCGTTAGGCCAAAACTAAAATTTTTACCGCGCGTTCCGACGGATATTTCCTATTTTGTCGTCGTAGTTTAAATATTAAAAAAAGGCTTGACATAATTTTACGATTGTGATATAACAATCCGGCGCAAAGATGTTGTTGACAAAATTTTTTGAATGTGATATAAAATGCGGGCTGTAAAAAAAGTTCTTTAAAAAGCAGTTGACAAAAAAAATCAAATGTGATATAAAGTTCAGGTCGCAAAAAAAGGCTTGACAAATTTTTGAAAGTTTTGTTTAATAATCAAGTTGCGATTTTTGAAAAGTTCTTTAGTATCTTACAAAATAGACATTAAGCAAATCTTCCCAATCCGGAAGCAAATAATAGTTTGAAGGGTTTTAAGACTCGAAAGGGCACCCCAACTAAATACATTAAAATACAAAATCTTTGCTGAAAAGAAAGCAAAAGCAAAGGCGAGAGTTTTTTACTCTCTAAAATAGAAGTTCTTTGAAAACTAAATAACACGCAGACAAGCGCCTCATAAAAGAGGCAATCAAGTAATTTAAGGGTCAATTAGTAAATTCTGATGAAAAAAGTATTAGTAAATAAGAGCTATATAAAGTCTCTATAAAATTTTTTATGGAGAGTTTGATCCTGGCTCAGAGTGAACGCTGGCGGCGTGCCTAACACATGCAAGTCGCGCGGGATTTTACAGAGTATCGTAAAGTCTAGCGGCAAACGGGTGAGTAACACGTGGGAAACCTCCCTTGAGATGGGGAATATCTCCGGGAAACCGGAGTCAATACCGCATAAGACCACAGTTCGGCATCGAACAGGGGTCAAAGCAGTAATGCGTCTCAAGATGGTCCTGCGGCCTATCAGCTAGTTGGTGGGGTAACGGCCTACCAAGGCAATGACGGGTATCCGGCCTGAAAGGGTGAACGGACACACTGGAACTGAGACACGGTCCAGACTCCTACGGGAGGCAGCAGTGGGGAATTTTGGACAATGGGGGAAACCCTGATCCAGCGA
>JAISDI010000016.1 GCA_031264895.1 Endomicrobium sp.
CTAACACACGGCCAAAAATTATTATGTCGCGTTCGTTCAGATATCTGGATTTTGCCTTTTCAACTACAGCTACTGCCTCGTCCATGTCTCTCTTGCCGCTTTTTTCGATTATATCTTCACGCGACGGGTACTCTTTTCCAAAATACATAATATTAAAACCTTTCTCGTTTCTTTCCGTTTTAAGCATTCTGGTAAGATCTGTGAAGGCTTTGCGAACATAAGAATTTTTATCGCCGAATGCCGATCTTACGGTTGCGGAATTATTCCGTTTTTCGGTCGATTCTTCTATTAGAGAAAGTTGTTTACGACGCATTTCATGTTCTGTATTTGTTGAAAGATTACTTTTAAGATTTCTTACTTTTACGGCTAACGCAGCCATCTTGTAGGAATATCCTGTTTGTTCCGGACGCGCTTGCGTGCCGGGTTTGGGCTCAGTTGTTAACTTTTCAAATTCTTCTTTTTGCGACTCCGGAATTTCAGAATCTAAATCAATATCGCTTATGGCAAAATCATCAGCGGCTTTGTCAAGAAAATTTACCAGATATTGCGCATCATCTATGTGTTCTGCATTTTCAACTTCCACGCCTTTATAACTTTCCAAAGAATACCATTTCAAATACATACCGCGCATTTTGTTTCTGGCTTGTCTTCCGGTGATCTGCTCTCTTGTAGTCAGAGAAACTTTTGCGGCGTCAATATTTAAAAATTCCGCTCTAAAACTGTAGCCTGTGGACAAAACCGAAGTATGTATTATCACAGCGCCGGATTCGGCATAAATCTGGACAAATTTTTCCAATTCTATGCCGGCTTCATCAATTTTGGAAACAAAATCGGCATTGACAAGCAAAATAGTTTTTTCATTTGCAGACGTATTTGCTAAATTTTTTATGGCGGCGGCAAGTTCTTCGCCTTTTTTATTTTCTAAACTTTTTATGGCGGCGGTAAGCTCTTCGTCTTTGAGATGAACGCGCGGCGTTTCGCCGGATTTGGATTTTTCTATTATTTCGGCAATCAGTTGTTTGGCATCGGCATCATTGTCAACGTTTATTAAAGCGCTTTCTTTATTTCCAGCATTGCGTATATACTGAACGATCTTTGCTATAGAGGAAAACATGTCTTTTTTATCTTTAGAAAAAAGGGCTCCCAAGTCTATTCCGCTGATCGCTCTTTCTTTTCCGATCTCTCTTTCATTGTCCATATTGGCAATATCTTTGCCGGTCAATTGCCGCATAACGTTTCCGTTGCTTATAAGCGTTCCCGAAGCATAATTGGCGCGTTCCAATTTTTCGCCTGTCAATCTTCTCATAACTTCCCAGTAAGTAACTTGATCTTTGACCGATTTTCTTGGTTCGATGGGTTTGCCATTAGCCAAATTAACCATCATTGCCGCATATGTGCCTGATTCTGTCTGATCCGGAAGAGCTACGCCGGTATTTTTGTTTATCAATACCGGTCTCCCGTTAACATTAGCATATGTTGCGCTTCCGTCTGTTGCATTGGAAAAATATCTGGCTCTTAAAGCTTCCTGTATAGCCTGTGTAAAGAGAACTTTAATACGACTTTCCGGTATTGTAAACTCCGTCTCTTTGCTGTAGCTGCTTGCCTGTACTTCTTTAAACTGCACCAACAACGTATCTCTAAGAATTTGAAAATCTTCCAATGTGTCGACTTCCGCATTAAAACCTGCTTTTAAATTTACCGCTCCGCTGTCGTTTATACTATAAGTCTCGCCGCTTAATTTTTTTGAGGCCTCAAAAGCCGCTTTTGCTATGATCTCATGAACAGCGTTTGAGGGATCGTTCGTGTCCGAAGACACTATCATAGGGGTCTTGCCTACGTCCAAAGCTGCGGAATCGCCTTCGTCAGACAGCACATAATGCGTAGTTGTCTCATAGTCAAACTGCTCGTTCATATCCGCAGATTGAAGCCCTTCGGGAGTTGTAAATAACAATCCTTTTGTATAGTTCGGATCTTCTTGCAGTTTTTGAAGCGAATTATACGTTTTAATTTCTTCTCCGTCATAAATGGAAAAATAATTCCCGTGATATAAATTGACATAAAAAGTATTTTTCTTTCCGTCTGCTTTTATCACTCCTTTTTCTACCAATATGTCTCTGAAAAGTTGAAACTCGTCAGAATTGATCATTTTCAAAAATGCCTCCGCATCTCTGAAAGACATGCTCTCTGTTTTTGTTGTAAGGAGCATTAGCGTATTATCAACTTTACCTTCAGGAATATTCAGGAGAAACTGCATAACGGCAAGCGCAAATCCGCCTTGTTTGCCTTTTCCCATGTCCAGTTGAACCATATCTTTAAAGTTTAGAATAAGCCTTGCAAAATCCTGCTGCCTTGTTGTATATTCATTGTTTGGATCGAATAGATCTCCAAGAGTACGCGTCATATAGAAGTTATAGGCCTGCTTGATATCTTCGTTTAATTCCGGAAGGCCGCTGATAAGTTCCGCCGTATGTTTGTCCTTTGCTTTATATCTGGCCGACGGGTCATACGTTTCTTCCGTTTTTGCAGCCTTTCTTATTCTTAATGAGGCAGGCCAATGCCTTGACACATAAGAGCTTATAAAGCTTGGCAGATCGCCGAGAGACACCACAAGCTCTTCAAGCCAGCCCATCTTATTGCGCTGTACAAAATTTTCAAAAGAACCTCTTTTTTCGGCTTTTTCGGCAAATTTCGCATGTCTTAATTCATGCCTTATGAAAACTTCCAACAGCTCCGGATTTTTTATTTCCCCGTTACTATTAAAAAATAAAGCTGCCAAAAGAGGATATTTGAGATGTACCGTACCGGATTCGAAATACATCGCAATGCCATCATCTGAAGTACTTTCGGCAAGATCGTTTGAAAGAGAACTTTCCAGGACAGCAAGCTCTTTTTCTAATTCGGTTTTTTGCGCGCTAAGTTTTTGACTCTGCTCATCTTCAACGTCAAGAGCGCTCAGATTACGGGCGATAAGCTGTATTCTATATTGAAGGCTGGCGATTTCCGATATATTCTTATCGATCTCTTTTTTTGTCAGCGCTTGTTCCGGCTTGAGCATTTTTGATATCAATTCTTCTTGTAATTTCGGCGATAGAGAGTTAAGGATTTTCTGTAAAATTCCGAAATCCGGTCTGTTGCTTCCCGTTTCGGTCATTTTTGCTTTAGCCAACGGGGCTGCTTCTTCGATTTTAGATTGTATTCCTAATTCAAAATCAAATATCGTAACGCTGGCAATTGTCGAAATACCCGCAACGACCGGCAAGAATAAAGGCAGAACAACTTCTGCAGCTAAAAGTCCTAAAGTAACTACTAAAGTAACTACCGAAACGAAGACAGCTATGCGAGAAGCAATCAAAATAGGGTTTCTGCTCTTAGCCGACATCTTCATCGAGGAGCTTTCTTGTTCGACCGGATCTACAAATTCTTTTCTTGCGGCATTATATGAGTATGTCGTTTTTTTGCCGGCGGCATCTATGTTGAGTTTTATGTCATTATCGGAAATATATTCGATATTTGCGCTTCCGTTTTTCATATTGGCGGAAAGGAATTTATTGATCTCTTCCAAAGCGCTTTTTATGTCTGTTTTTCCGGAACTCACAATTATTTCTATGATAGTCTTATATGCAACGTCAGGCGAAACAGTCAAAAGCTCTGTCAAAGATACAACAGCCAAAGCCTGAAATAAAACTTTGCTTTGTTCTTTTGCTATTTGATAATATTTCTCTTCCGCAGCTTTTATGCCGTCAACAACATTAGGCGTTATGGTAATGTTTGAAACGCCTTTTTCGGAAAGATATTCCGAAAGACCCTGTGTGTGAAACCCTCCGGTAACTACCACATAAATATTTTTTGCATCTTTAAGAGACTTTATTACGTCTTCCGTACCTGCGCTTTCCGTATTAACATCCGCCACATGGGAAATATTTTTTAAACCGTCCATATTGTCAAAAAAGTATTTATTTCTGTCTATGTTGACTTTGTAAAACTCGTCTGCGACTTTACGGTATTGGTCAAGAAGCTCTATCTTTCTGTTGTCAATATATTTGACCCATAAAGTTTGAAATTCCCTGTTATTGGCTTCATAGTATTCATAGTCGTCGGCGGTTATTTTGCTCGACATGAAATCCCGCAGGTATTTTTGGAAAGAAACCATAAATACCATATTGCGTTCCTCGACACTTGAGGAAAATCTTTCGTTTATTTCGTCTACAAGCTTGCTTTCTTCTTTTATAAGTTCCAGCGGATTGATTTTCTGGCTGAGCTCCACATAATGTAAGAACTTGTTGAGAGCGGAAAAATCTAATTCGAGATTTATGTTATATTCTTTGGAAAGTTTTATAAGACATACGTATAATTTATCCATCTCGGAAAAATTTGCCGTATTGTCAACTATCATCTTATAAGACTGATAAGGCAGAAGGTCTTTGAGTTTGCCGAGAAGCATACTAAGCTCGGCTGAAATTCTCTTGTAATCCAAACTTTTTTCTTTAGACAGTAAAGATTTGTAAATATTTATGTTTTCATATTTATAAATGTCGATCCCGAGTTTGTCCGTATGCTTGTACAAAAGCGTAAAATATTTCTTTGCTTCGATCTTTCCCTGCTCATATTGCTGCGACAATTCCTCAAGCTTTTTCTGTTGTCTGTTATAATGCGATTCTTTTAAAACGTTGATATCTTCGAATATGCTGTCTAAAATTACGGAAATTTCGTCTTGAGATTCAAGTATCTTGCCAAACCGCTGAAGATTTTCAAGGTACTCTTTTTCGTTTTCAAGCCCTTTTATGACTTTTGTACGTCCGCTGACGGCAGAATAATATTCCGCGCCGGTAAGCCTGCCGCTGTTGATCATCGCGTCCAGAGCCTGTTCTCTGAAATCGTTGTCTGCAAAAGAAGACATCCATGAAGTGTCAAGCTGGCCGTATGAGCCTTCAAGATATATATTTTTTATGCCGTACTTTTTGTCAAAAGTGTCTATTATTTTGCTTATGTTTTTTTGAACGCCCGGATGCGAATGCAGATCCTGAATATTGATTACGACCGTATCGCTTCCCGCAAAGTTTGAAGAAGTGATTTTCCCGTATGAATACGGAAGAGCAAAATCATCGAAGATCTGCTTAAATTTATCGGCGTTTCTGGCATTGTCCGCTATTACGGCCACAGCCTCTCCGTATACGGACGTAAGAAGAAAACAATTGACGACTATCAAAGCCGTAATTTTTAAAGCGTTCAAATCTTTGATCCAATTCAAAGCCAGCGCCGCGGGCTTTTTCAATCGATGCAGTGTCCCCATAATAAAATCGTTAATTGTTTTCATCCTAGTCTCCCCTTGCGTTCGTTTGAAAAAAGAAAAATCCCGGCTTTATTTACAATAAAGACGGGAAACGCAAATTTTATATTTATAAATTTTTTGATTTTTACAGGGATCCCCCTGGGCAGAACGATCATGATCATAAGCAGAAATAAAAGACTTTTGGCAATACTACAGTTTGCAAGAAAATGTATGGTAAAAGTATCGCTTAAAAAGAAATTGGCGGCGCCGCTGTATTCTAAAAACGTTCTGCCGCCGCTTCCCGTATCCGGAATAAAGGCATTAGTCAAAAACATGCCGTCCGACTTTTTTTCCTGCTTAACGGGTACTAACAATGCGAAAGTATTATTGTATTTGTTTTCATTGTCATCGCCCTCATTATCTGAAAAAGCTTTATTTTCATTAAACAGATCGCTTACTATTTTTATGGGGAGATTTATCATATTATATATGGCTCCGGCATTCATAGCCGAATCGCCATAAACTGCAAAAGCGCTTGTATGAGCAAAAGCGCCCAAATTAAGCATGCTTAGCAGCATCGAAAAAATAATAAAATAATGTTTTATTTTTACTTTTTTCATGATAATAGTTTACCATAAGTCAATTTATTCGTCAAACACCCTAGATGTTACATCTTTTATCCGCTGCCATTCAAACAAATGTCTTTGCAGACGGCATATTAGAAAGACAAAAGCAGATACTCTAACCTTTTGATTTAATCTTTTTAAAATTTTTAGAGAAACCCTTATGCCGTTTATTACATAAAAATTGAAATCTTTTTTATTTATG
>JAISDI010000032.1 GCA_031264895.1 Endomicrobium sp.
ACGAGACATCTTGTATCTGACGTAGGATTTTTCCGTTGCATTTTTGCTGTTTAGTTAGTTCCGGTTTTTTGCAGGGCGTCTATTAATGTAAAAATACTTCCTACTAAATCGATGTGTACTTTTGGTTCGTCAGCGGAGCCGTCCATTTTTATCACAAAAGAATTTCCGGAAATGGGGCTGACAGTGAGCCGCAAATTTAAATCGCGCGTTTGCAGTCCTACATCTCCCGTCGCATTAATGTATGAATCCGCCGAAGACAATTTTAATTTTTCGATATTTATAAAACCTTGGGTAAAGCCGGTTTTGCCTTCAATTTTACTGAATTTGAATGAAACCGCCTGATCATTTTTGCCAAATATTTTAATTCCGGCTTCTTTTGCCGCTTTATTTACGGCGTTTAAAGGAGATAAAACGGATTTTGCAAAACCATTTTTCTTTATAAGCCCGTCAATATCTTCGATAACGGTTTCTCCGGCAGAAAAAGAAAGAAAACCTTTTATGCGGTCATATAGCCGTGTAATATTTTTTAAATCCGCATTGATATTTAGAGTTTTTAATTTCACGTGAGGAATTTCCGCAGAGCCGGCATTGGCGGATAATTTTAAATGCAGAGTATAAGGTATTTCGCCAGCTTTAACGGAAATATTATCTTTTGCCGCGCCTGCCGCGTTTTCTTTGTTTTCGGGCAAAACCGGAAGATAAAATTTATCGGTTTTAAAGTTAAGCGAAAGCATTATATCCCGTAAATCTTTCAAATATGAAGCTGAAAACGTAAATTTTTCTCCGTTAAGCGTTCCTGTCATGCTACTGATTTTTACATTATCGATCGAATTAAAAACAATTTTCCCGTTCAAACCGGCGGCTTCAAAAACCGAAAGATATTTGACCGCCGCATCTTTTAATACAACGTTGCCTTTAATTCCCGAGTTGGAAAGCGTAAAAGAAATATCGGCATTTCCTTCCGGATAATAATCATTTATACGTTTGCCAAACATTGAAACGGCTTGCTTTATGTCAAATAACGAGCTTGCCGAAAAATTATAGCCGCGTTTCTTAATATCGTATACGCCCGCAAAGTTTACAGTTGAATTTGCGACAAAAAAATCAAGATTTGAAAAATTTATTTTTCCGGAAGAAAAGTCGGCTTCAAAAACGGATTTTGCGCTAAAGCCGTCAACTGCCGCGCCGGCTTTTTTAAACTCTGCGGAAAGATTTTCGCTGTGCGCTTGCGCCGTTATGCCTTTATTGGTAAGCCGGGTTTCAGCATTAACGTTTCCGGCTATTGAAAGATTATCAAAATGTTTGTCAAAACTTCTAAGAACTTCCGTCACATCCAGACTCATAGTCTGTCTAAAATCAATTGTTTTGTTTTCATGTCCGTAATCTATGTTTCCGCTTGATTTTATAACCGAATTTCCGGAAAATAAATCCAAACTCTTAAAAATAAACGTCTTATTTATGAAATCAACGACAAAGTCGGAGTTAATTATAAATTTATCGAATTTAAACGCTATGACCGCAGGCATAATGTCTTTTAAAGTATTTTGCGTAAAAACATCGGCTTCGGCAGAAATTTTTATATCAGGCGCAAGCAAATTTTTTGCCTCAGCTTTTACGGCAATTTTTGTATTGTTATAAAGCATATTAAGCGATTCTATCTTCAAAGAAGCCGTTAACGGATTCATATCTTTTAAATCGGCGCTTAATAAAGCGTTGACCGGTATTTCAACTTTTTCCGCTTCTTCATTATAATAAGAAAAAATAAATTTAAGTTTTGTTTCAAAGGCTTTTCGAAGCTGCACATTTTTAGAGAAAGCGGACAAGCCTGAAACAGTATATATCGTATTTTTATCTCTGTCAAAATATTGAATTTGCGCTTTATTTATATTTATTTCCGATATGGTAAACTCGTTTTTTTGTTTCCCTGCATTTTGCAGGCCGTAAACGGCAAGCGTTTTTATGTCAATATTTCTTTCGCTAAAAATATTGTATTTGCCGTCCTTTTTTATAATATCCATAAACAATTCGTCGGCTTCAAAGCCGTATACGGATATGTTTTTTTTCAATAAAGGCAGCAGTCTTACTTTAAACGACAATTTTTTTACATTGATAAAAACGCCGTTTCCAAAGCCGCCTTTTTCCGATACGGAAAAATTATGTAAACTCGCCCCTATTATTCTAAAAGAGCTTTTATCAAAACTTATTTCTCTGTCAAACTCGTTTTTTGCATAATTTTCCATAATGGCTTTAATCTTTGCCGGCGGGAACGCCACTCTCAAAAATACAAGAATCATTACAAACGCTACGGCAAAAATTATCGCAATCCTGCCGATTGTTCTTATTGTTTTTTCCATGTTCTTATTATACATTTTTTTCAATATTCACATCCGATCGCTTCAAAAGATAAAACCGGCTTGACCGCGTTGCCGGTTTTGGTAAAAAAATTGTTTATACAAACAGCGAATTTTGGGAACTGAAAAATTTTGATCCGTAATTGTCATTAGGTCTAAAACTTCCTATAGCAAAACAGCTTAACGTTGTCTCTTTCCTAAAACTTCTGGAATTCCCAATGTGGAAAATCGGAAATTCCCCCTTTTTTTTAAAGGGGGTGGACGCGGAGCGGACGGGGGATTTAGCCAAAGGCGCTGACGGAGTATCAACCCCAAAGAATGACGATGTATAGCAAACAAACTAAATATTGTCCAATTATTTTCATACGTCTGTTACGACAAACGGCGAAACGGCAACATGGTTCCCCGATTA
>JAISDI010000047.1 GCA_031264895.1 Endomicrobium sp.
CTCATATTTATTTAGGGCGTAATTTGTGTGAACATGCCCTAATCCTCCTGTTTTATTGAATTTCCGGCAAGATAGCCGGTTGAAAATGCCGCCTGCAAGTTAAAGCCTCCGGTCGGAGCGTCAATATCGATAACTTCCCCGCAGAAATAAAGACCCTTGACGATTTTTGACTGCATGGTTTTTTGATCTATTTCGTCGGTCAAAACGCCGCCTCTGGTTATTATCGCTTCTTTTGCGTCTCTTACGCCTGATATTTCAAATCTGAGATCCGTAAGCGCATACAATATTTTTTCTCTTTCGATTTTATTGATCTGCGAACATTTTTTTGTCATAGCCAAACCGCAATGATCAATGAAAGGTTTTATAATTTGCAAAGGCAGCAGCTCTTTTAACATATCTTTAAGCTGATACTGCCCAAAATTGTCCAACTCTCTTAAAAGCCGCTGATTTAGCTGTTCTCTGCTTAATGCAGGCTTTAAGTTCAAAGACAGAAAAAGTTTAGAATCTTTTATTTTTTCGCTTATCATGCCGCTTAAAGTAAGTATTACGGGGCCATCCGCGCCAAAAGCCGTAAATTCCATTTCGCCGAACTCTTTTGACACAGCCTTGTCTGCGTCAATAACTGAAACTTCTACATTTTTCAGCTTCAATCCTTTTAATTCTTTTAAACCGTCGGATTTCAAGTTTATGGGTACAAGAGCAGGTAAAGGTTTGGCAATTCTATGTCCAAATGAGCGTGCGATTTTGTATCCGTCGCCGGTCGAGCCGGTCGAAGGATAAGCGATTCCCCCGCAGGCGACAATTATGTTTTTTGCAAAAAAGCGGTCGTTTATGATAAAAATATTTTCTTTTTTATATACGGATTGCACTTCGCAGGAGGTTTCTATCGACGAGTTTTTTTTAGCGTATTTTATCAAAGCGTCCACTATGTCGGAAGCTTTATCGCTTGCGGGAAAATATCTTCCGCCTCTTTCAAGCTTGCACGCAACGCCTAATTTTTCAAAAAAAGATATTGTGTCTTCATTTGAGAAAGTTCTGAAAGCCGAATATAAGAATTCACCGTTTTTAAAACATTTGACAAACTCTTTGATGTCTGCGGAGTTTGTCAAATTGCATCTTCCTTTTCCTGTAATCGAAAGTTTTATTCCCGGACGTGATTTTTTTTCCAAAATAACGGATTTCAGGCCGTTTTCTCCGGCGCGTCCTGCGGCAGTCATTCCGGAAGCTCCGGCGCCTATGATTATGACATCGTAGATTTCAGGCATTTTTCTCTAAACGGTTGGAAATATCGGATAGAAGCTGTTCTATTTTTACGTTCAATGCGTTAATATCGTTTAAATCGTTTATAAAAACCATATCGGCCATTTCGGCGCATTTTGCAAGCTGCTGACCCGCGCCTTCGCTTTGGGATTCTTTTTTTTCAAGTTCGATAAACTTTTCCAAAGTTTCTGGGTCGCCGGGACGGTTTCTCTTGTGCATTCTCTCAAAACGCAAAGCCTGCGGAGCGTCGACATTTACCAAAATAAAATCCTTTCTTTTTCTTAATTCATTTATTTCGTCGGGGTGTCTTATCGAAGTTATACAGTAGTTTTTATCTTCCGTTTTTTCTAAAGCTTTTTTTGCCAAAATACCGTAACCGTTTTGCATTCTGAGATTTGTTCCGAAAACTATAAGATTTTCTCTTGTAGGTTCAATGCCTTCGGCTTTCATAATTTCTCTTATTATATCCGATAAAGAATAATGGCCAAAACCGTGTTTTTTTATCATATAATCTGCAACGGTATCTTTTCCCGAACAGTATGACCCGGTAAAACCTATTATCATTAGTTCGTTTCCTCCGCAAGCTGCCTTGCAAACTCTTCCAGAGTTTCATTAGCGTACCTGAAAGAATGTCTGCATGTAATATTATACTTTTTAATTCTGAGTTTAGTATCATAAACGCTTATGTTAAAAACGATATTATCGCCTCTTTTCACAACGCTGCAAACTATAACTTTTTCTACTTTTGTAAATTTAAAAATATTTCTTATATCGCTTTCTTCCGGAGCTGCATTGCCGGAATATATACTTTGAACTTTTTGCGCGTCAAAAGCCGAAAAAGCTCCGGTTTCAAACAACCGCTTTTCGAGCATTTGCGCATATGTTTTAAGTTCATTTTGAGGAATCTTCTGAGAAATAAAATTTACGATGGCGACATCTTCTACGGTTTGTCTGACAGGCCTTACTGCAAGTTGAACTTCGCTTTCTTCTTCAAACTCATAATTTCCGGACGCAGCGCCGTAATCTTCGTCAAAACCTTCGGGAGACTCTGAACTTTGTTTCTCGGAACTTTGTTCCGCCGGCCTTTGCCGTTGCTGCACAGCTTCCTGCGCGCTTTCTGTTTCTCTCTTTTCTTTCAGACTTATATACGCGGCTTCTGCGTCAAATTCTTCTCCGAACTTTATCCCCAGAGAAACGCGGTGAACGTCTCCGAGATTTCCGTAAGGAGAAAAAGCGTAATCGAATATATAATCCCTGTATTTCAGACCGAAACCCGCATTTATACGCGAAAATCCGTCTATATCTTTTTGTCTGCCGTCATATCCGGCTCTTATTGCTATATCGGCGTCCTGCATTATGTTTATCGAATACTCCGCGCCGAATGACGGAAAAATATCATTGTCATTTGGAAAATTTATGTCAAAAGCAACCAAAAGATTTTTAATAAATATTCTTGATACGCCTACTCTTGCGACAAAAGGCAAAACTTCGTCTTCTTCATTATATTTCATATTAGTCCCGACATTTTGCAAAACCGCGCCGATCGAAGTAACATTGTCTGCCAGCGTAAATATAGCTCCCGCGTCAACGGCAAAAGCGTCTGCAGAAGTATCTAATTTTGAATATATGTACTTTAAATTTAAGCCGTAATCGAGAATACCGGCCTTTCCGAGATCATAATACTTTGCATAAGAAAATGAAATTGCAAAATCGTATGTAGAAAAATCTGAAGTAGAGCTTCCGAATATGTCTGTACCTGCCTGTTTTCCCGAAGATAAATATTGAATGGCGCCGCCAAAAGAACCATAAACCGAAGGCATAGCGTATGATGCCCAGCCGTAAGAAATGCCCTCAAAACCCGACAAATACATTAGAGATACATCTTGTCTGTTTATTGAAGCTATTCCTGCCGGATTCCAGTAAATCATATCCGAACCCGCGCCCGTTACCGCAGAAAAAGCGCTTCCCATACCGGCAGCTCTTGCGCCCGCGCCGTATTTCAAAAACGGAACAGCAGTAGTTCCCACCGAAGATGATGCGTAAGACAAAACCGGAAAAAACACAAAAAGAAAAGAAAGAATAAATTTTTTTATCGTTGTCATTAAAGCAGCTCCGTTTCAATATATATATTGTCTTCAAATATTCAATGATTATACAAAATTTATTTATTCTGTGCATAGCGTTCTTTTTCACAAAATCAATTCACTAATTTTCCGTAAATTAATTGCTTGTACCAAATAAAAAAGCGACCCTGACTTCAGGTCACTTTTTTATTATTTTTTATTGCGGGGGCAGGATTTGAACCTGCGGCCTTCAGGTTATGAGCCTGACGAGCTACCGGGCTGCTCCACCCCGCGATTTATTATTTATAATGTTGCAAATTATATCAGTATTTTTATATTTTGTCAAATTATATATTGCCAAAATATCCGTATATACAAAGTTTTCAAAATTTGCTATTTTGAATAAATTATGAAAAGTAAAGAACTTTTTTCAGTATATACAGACTGCGCCAGCTTTCCTCTTGACCGCCCGTGCGCATATCAAAAAAATGACGATATGCTATGCTGCAAATGCGAAAAATATGAAAAATTGTCGTCGCAAAACGTAAATAAAAAAATATTGATCATAAAACTCGGCGCTATGGGCGACGTTTTAAGAACTACGTTCATACTCGAAGGGTTAAAAAAAGTTTACCCTGAAAGCAAAATTTTGTGGATAGTAAACAAAAATAACGCTCATGTTCTCGAAAATAACGGCTATATAGATTCTGTAATAATCAATGATGAAAAAGTTAATGAATTTCTCGCCGTAAATTTTTTTGACATTGTTATAAATCTTGATTTGTCTCCGGAAAGTCTGGCTCTTGCAAAAATTTCGTGCAATGCTAAAATTCTGGGCTATGTTACGGACAATAACAGAAATATAGTATGTTCGAATGAAGCCGCGCTGCAATGGCTCAAAATGAGCGCATACGACAAATTAAAAAAAGCCAATACTTTCACATATCAGCATTGGATGTCGCAAATAACCGAAATCCCGAAAGACAATTACGAAATCGTCGTAACTCTTCAGAAATCATCTTTAATAAAAGCGGAAAACTTCCTCAAAGAAAACAATGTTAAAACAGGTAAAAAAATTATCGGCATAAACCCCGGCGCAGGCAAAAGATGGAAGATGAAAAAATGGCGCACGGACGGATTTATTGCGCTAGCAAAAC
>JAISDI010000046.1 GCA_031264895.1 Endomicrobium sp.
ATGAAGAATGGGCTGAGGCAAGAAAAACTATTAGCAATGAAGTGATAAACAAAAACCTGAATCGGGATAAAAACGATATTATAAGTATAAACAAAGGAAAAGACAATTCTATATTTATAATTTCAAGCAGGAAAGAATCCGCTTTAATAAAAAAACTCTACATACAATTTTTTATATTGCTTTTATCGGGCATTGCAGTGACGGCATATTCGGCTTATTACATCTTTCTATTGACTTAGCCGCGAGATTCATCGCATAAAATGTATCTTATGTCGACCGTTTTATTTGTTTCATACGGAAAGCAAAGAGCAGCGTAAATCTTTAAAAATTACTATAAAGGAGTAGGTCGTAGTTTGTGTGAACACGTCCTAAATATTTTATGAAAAACGCCGTCGCAATTATGATTTTTTCAGCGCTTTTTATAATAGCTCTTGTGCTTAAACACAACGGGTATGTTCCGTGGGGTGTAAATATTTTAGTTTTAGCGGCGGGAATGTTTCTTTATTTTGAAAGCTTTAACAAATATAAAAGGTTGAGACTTATAAGAGATACGGCTACGTCTAAAATAGGTTCCTGCCCGATGGGGTTTGTCGAAGTTTACGGAAAAGCCAAACGTCTTTCGCAATTTTCTGAAATTTACCATTATTTGTCGGTCATAGAGGGGCGTTCCAAAAGAACAATAAGAGAAATATTAAGAGGACGATTAGGTCTTTCGGCTTTAGATTCTATATCAGACGCTATGTCAAAAACAACTTTTACCGCAAGTCCGTTTTATATTGAAGACGGAACCGGAAAGGTTTTTGTAGATCCTTTTGATGCGGAAATAATAGTTGACTACAAGACATATGAAGAAGGCGATTATTTATGCACGGAAGCTGAAATAAAAGAAGGGGATTATGTTTACTGCATAGGCACGGCGCAGAGAAAAGACAGCATCGATATAGCGGACGAAATAAACAAAGCCATACAAAGAGCCAAACGCAGCGCCGATACCGTAAAACGTTTCGACGTAAATAATGACGGAAAAATCAGCGATGAGGAATGGGCGCAAGCAAGAAAAACTATTAGGAATGAAGTGATAAACAAAAACTTGAATCGAAATAAAAACGATGTTATAAGCATAAACAAAGGAAAAGACGATTCGATATTTATAATTTCAAGCAGGAAAGAATCCGCTTTAATAAAAGAATACTACATACAATCTTTTATATTGCTTTTATCGGGTATCGCTTTGACGGCATATTCGCTGATTGCATCTTTCAAAAACTAGGGCGTAATTTGTGTGAACACGCCCTAAAAATGTTTTTCATTGTAAAGGCCGGACTCGGTTTGAGTTGGGTCTTTTTTTTTGCTAAAATTGCAATATTATGAACACAAATACTACTAAGCAGTCGGCAAAAATCAGAGCGGAATTTTTACGTTTTTTTAAAGACAAAGGATGCACCTCGGTAACTTCGGATTCTCTTATTCCTTCCGGAGATAAAACTCTTCTTTTTACTTCAGCCGGCATGGTTCAGTTTAAACAGCATTTTTTGGGGCAAAGCAAAGACGCTTTTACCAGAGCTGTCAGCTGTCAGAAATGTTTCAGGACTTCCGATATAGAACAAGTCGGAGTTACTACAAGGCATCTTACTTTTTTTGAGATGCTGGGCAACTTTTCATTCGGCGATTATTTTAAAAAAGAAGCGATCGAATGGGCATGGGAATTTTTGACGAAAAATATGTCTCTCCCGAAAGACAAACTTTATATAACCGTTTACAAAGACGACGATGAAACGGTTGAAATATGGAAAAAAATAGTACGTGAAGACAGAATCATAAGAATGGGCGACAAAACAAATTTCTGGAACATGGGCGATACAGGGCCTTGCGGGCCTTGTTCTGAAATTCTCATAGATTTGGGACCGGAAATGAGCTGCGGAAAACCTTCTTGCGGGCCTTCCTGCGATTGTGACAGATATCTGGAAATATGGAATCTGGTTTTTACGCAGTTTGACAGGCAGACAGACGGGTCGCTTAAAAATCTTCCGAGAAAAAATATAGATACAGGCATGGGGCTGGAAAGGCTTGTCGCAGCGGCAAACGGCAAAAAAAGCGTTTTTGAAACCGATTTATTTATACCTATAATGGAAGAAGCTTCAAAAATTTTAAACGTAAAATACGAAGGCAAAAATATAGCGAAACTTAGAATGATCGCCGATCATGCAAGAGCCGTAACTTTTTTAATTTCAGACGGTATTTTGCCGTCAAATGAAGGAAGAGGATACGTTTTAAGAAGAATATTAAGAAGAGCCGTAAGGCAGGGCAGAATGTACGGCTATGACAAGCCGTTTATAAACGGGCTTGCGTCCGCAGTGTTTAAAATAATGGAACCCGCATATTCCGAACTGTCTTCAAAACTTGCAAATATCAAATCGATAATTAAAGTTGAAGAAGAAAAGTTTCTTGAAACTTTGGAGGCTGGTTCTGGGCTGCTTTCCGATATGATAAGCTCTTATAAGTCGAAGGAAATTAAGACGATAAAAGGGGAAGACGTTTTTAAACTTTACGATACTTACGGTTTTCCTCATGACTTGACAAAAGAAATAGCCGCAGAGAACGGCATGTCGGTTGATGAAGAAGGTTTTAAATCCGAGCAGAAAAAAGCGCAGGACAAATCGCGCGCGGCGTGGGGCGGTTCCGGCGAGAAGGACATAACTTTTTATTCCGTTTTGCGTAAAAAGTACGGCGACACGCTTTTTGACGGGTACGATAATTATGAATTTCCGGGAAAAGTTTTGGCCTTGATAAAAGACGGAAAAGAAATCGAAGAACTCAATGAAGGCGACAGCGGCGAAATTATTCTTTCGCAGACGCCGTTTTACGCCGAATCAGGCGGGCAAAGCGCAGACAAAGGTAAAATGATGCTTCCTTCTTTAGATGCGGAAGCTGAGGTATATGACGTTTTTAAGCCCATAGGCAGTTTATTTGCGCATAAAGCAAAAGTTTTGAAAGGTTCTTTCAGAAAAGGACTTGAAGTTCTCTCTTCGATAGACATACGGCGCAGAAAGCAGATTCAGCGTCATCATACGGCAACGCATCTTCTTCATAAAGCTTTGAAAGAACTGTTAGGCGAACATATCGCGCAGGCAGGTTCTTTGGTTGCTCCGGATTATCTTCGTTTTGATTTTACCCATTTTTCCGCAATAAAAAAAGATGATTTGATAAAAATTGAAAATAAAATTAATGCCGTAATAAGAGACGACGTTCCCGTATGCGTAGAAAGCATGGGGATAAACGAAGCCAGAAATGCAGGCGCTATGGCGCTGTTTGGCGAAAAATACGGAGATATTGTCAGAACGGTTTCGGTAAGGAACTGTGATGAAAAATCAAATTATTCAATGGAACTTTGCGGCGGGACGCATATTTCAAGAACCGGAGAAATAGGTTTTTTTAAAATTATTTCCGAATCTTCCGTTGCGGCGGGCGTAAGACGCATAGAAGCCGTTGCCGGAGAAGCCGCCGAGCTTTACGTTTTGGAAGAGGAGCGAAATATTTACAAAACTCTTGAAATGTTTTCGGCTTCAAAGTCGGATTTAACATTAAGAATACAAAAATATTTCGACGATTATAAAAAACTTGAACGCGAACTTGAGAGTTTGAAAAGCCGCGCGATTTCTTCCGAAATAGATTCAATGATCAAAGAAGTAAAAGATATTAACGGCGTAAATTTTTTAAGCTTGAATGCCGGCGGGGCGGATATAAAAGCGCTGAGAGACATTTCCGATAAAGTTAAGGCAAAACTTGGTTCGTGCATAGTTTTAGCCGCCGCCGAAAATGACGGAAAAGCGGCTTTTATCGTTTCGGTTACCGAAGATAATGTAAAAAAAGGTTTTAATGCCGGAAAAATCGCAAAAGCTTTTGCCTCCGACATTAACGGTTCCGGAGGCGGTAAACCGGATTTTGCTCAGGGCGGGACAAAAGATTTTTCAAAACTTAAAGAAGCTTTAAAAAATTCCCCAAAATACATATCCGCATAACTAGGAGCATTTTATGGCAGATAAATACGTTTCTCTTACTGCAATAGGCAAAGACAAACCCGGTTTGGTAAGCTCTATTGCTAAAGTATTGTACGAGTATGACTGCAATATTGAAGATTCTACGATGACAATTCTTCACGGACAGTTTGCCATGATACTTATGCTTAGCCTCCCAAAAAGCGTAGAGCCGAAAGCTCTGTATTTAAAACTTCAAAAATCGGCAAAATCGCTTGGAATGTCTTTTTCGTATTCGGAACTTTCGTCGTATACGTCAAGAAAACGTAATTTTTCCAAACCGTATATAATATCGGTTTACGGAGCGGACAAACCGGGAATAGTTTATAATTTGAGCGCTTTTCTTGCGGATTATAAGATAAATATTACGGATGTCCAGACAACTTTATCTAAAAGTAAAGGTAAAAAAACTTATATTATGATTATTGAAGCCGAATTTCCGAAAAAAGTATCTGTTCCTAAAGTTAAAAACGGACTTTTAAATTTAGCAAAATCATTAAATGTCGCGGTGTCTGTAAATCAGGCCGAGTCGGCAGAGATATAAGCGGTTATTTTATGGGCGCGCTGCCGATAATTGCCATCCCCGATCCTTTGCTTAAACAGGTATCGCTTCCGGTAAACGATATTACGGACGACGTACTCGCTTTTGCAGAAAATATGCGTTTGACCATGCTTGCCCACAAAGGCTGTGTAGGCATTGCCGCGGTTCAGGTAGGATTTTTGGCGAGGATTATAATAGTGGACGTATCGCTGAGCGAAAAGCCTCACAGAAGTTCTGGAACTCTAATTATGATAAATCCGGAGATAACATACTCTTCCGGAAAGATAAGTTCCAGAGAAGGCTGCCTGAGCGTTCCGGATTTTATAGGAAACGTTACAAGAAAAAAGAAAATAGAAGTTGATTACACGCAACTAAACGGTCAAAAGCGGCATTTAAAAACTGAAGGTTTTGAAGCCGTCTGCATACAGCATGAAATAGATCATTTAGACGGAAAAGTTTTTTTAGACAGAGTAACGTCGCTGAAAACAGACGTTTTTAGAAGATAAAAAGTATTTGCCGCCTGATTTACAATTTCTAAAACATACCGGACTGTAGCTGCAAATTTAGCGCGTGTGCGTTTATTTTTAGCAAATATTGACAACGCATACTTTTATAGTTATTATGTATGCAAGGAGCGTTATTATGCCTTTATTGCAAGTCAGAGAATGTCCGGAAAATATTTATAGAGCCATAACCAGAGTGGCAAATAAAAAGCACAGAAGCATTGCCCAGCAGACAGTGGCGCTGTTGGAGAAGGCTTTGATAAGCGAGTTATCCGGCGTGGACAGACGAAAAAAAATTCTTGAGAAAATAGTTTCAAGAAATGCGCCTAAATCCGCGAAAACGGTTAATTTTGTGAAATTCGTCAGAGAGGACAGAAACAGATGATAGTAACTCTTGACGTATGCGCGGCTATACACGTACTTATGAGGGGCGAAAAAGAATTGAAGTTTGTAAACTCTTTGACAACTGCGGATTTTGTTATTGCTCCGGAAACGTATATATCGGAACTGTGCAATACTTTATGGAAATATGCCAATGCTAAAATATTGAGCGCCGACGAGTGCGAGCAGTATATTGAAGACGGTATGGGTTTGGTTGACGAATTTGTCGATTCAAAAGAAATATGGAAAGAGGCTTTTCACGAAAGCGTCAAAAACAAACACAGCGTATACGATATATTTTATGCGATAACCGCAAGAAGAAATAACGCTTTGCTGCTGACAAACGATAATGCTTTGGCAAAAATATGTAAAAAGTTATCTATCAGATGTTTGTATTAAAACGGCGGCAAAAGCCGGCATTTATGTTTCCGGCATATGCCGTTTTTTATAATTTTTATACGCCTATAGCTTAATTGGATAGAGCGCCGGCCTCCGGAGCCGGTGATTCCGGTTCAAGTCCGGATAGGCGTGAATTAATATTTGAGATTATAAAGATGAAAACGGTTATTCAAAGAGTTAAAAAAGCTTCGGTTATAATAGACGCAAAAGAAAAAAGAGAAATTGCCGGAGGGCTTGTAGTTTTGGCCGCTTTCGGAAAAAACGATACTAAAGAGATATGCCTGAAAGTCTTTGACAAAATAAAAAAGCTAAGAATATTTTCAAATCCCGAAGGAAAATTTGATTATTCAGTTGAAGACGTAAAAGGCGGGCTTTTGATTATTTCGCAGTTTACGCTTTACGGAGACTGCAAAAAAGGCAAAAGACCCGATTTTACCGAAGCCGCGCCATACGAAGCCGGTAAAAAACTTTACGAAGAATTTTTAAATATCGCCAAAAATTCAGGGCTAGAAATCAAAAGCGGCGAATTCGGAGCAGATATGCTCGTTGAAATACATAATGACGGCCCCGTCACGATAATTGTCGATTCGGAAAATATATGAGCGTTGAAGCAAAAATCAAAAAGCTTTACTCGATGGCGGACAACTGCGAAATATGTCCCAGAAAGTGCAGAGTAAAAAGAAATGACGGCAATATTGGTCTTTGCAGAGCCGGAAACAAGATTTTTATTTCAAGTTATAATGTTCATATGGGCGAAGAACCTCCGATTACAGGAGAAAAAGGTTCAGGGACAATTTTTTTTACAAACTGTACTTTGAAATGCGTTTTTTGTCAAAACTATCCGATAAGCCAGCTGGGTAACGGCAGAGAAGTTTCCGTTGAAGAGCTTTCCGGTATAATGCTTGGGCTGCAAAAAAAAGGCGTGCATAATATAAATCTTGTTACGCCAACGCATTATAGCGCTCAAATTGCAAAGGCAGTTTATGAGGCAAAAAACAAAGGGCTAAATATCCCGATAGTTTTTAACTGCAGCGGTTATGAAAGAGTCGAAGTTCTTGAATTATTGGAAGATACCGTAGATATTTATCTTCCAGATATAAAATATTCCGATAATGCTGCCGCATACAAATATTCCGGCGTAAAAGATTATGTCGAAGTAAACAGAGCCGCTTTAAAAGAGATGGTAAGGCAGAAAGGCATTTTGAAAATCAACGAAAACAGCATAGCCGAAAGCGGAGTTTTGATAAGGCATATGGTTTTGCCCGGAAATATTAGGAATACGAAAAAATCTTTAGATTTTATAGCCAACGAACTTTCAACAGAAACTTTTATAAGTCTTATGGCGCAGTATCATCCCGCTTATAAGTCTTCCGATTTTGAAGAGTTATCGGGAAGTCTCAAGACTGACGAATACAAAGAAGCTTTTGATTATCTTAGGGAATTAAATTTAGAAAACGGATGGCAACAGGAAATTTAATGAAAAGAACAATGCGTTTTAAAAACTGGTATCCGAATAATGAAGAAGAGATAAAAAAATATATTCCGGAAATTAAAGATAAGAAACGCGCCTTTGCAATAGTCAGCCCGCATGCAGGCTGGATATATTCCGGCAAGACTGCCGGAATCGCTTATGCAAGCTGCGATATTTGCGAAACCTACGTAATTTTCTGTCCCAGCCATACGGGGCTTGGCGGGGAAATATCTGTTTATCCTTCGGGTTCGTGGGAAACTCCCGAGGGAGATTTGGAAGTCGACTATGAATTTGCAAAACTTATAATTCAAAATTCAAAGTATGCAGAATTTGACGATGCCGCGCACGCAATGGAGCATTCCGTCGAAGTACAGCTTCCGTTTATCAAAGCCATAAACCCTAATGCAAAGATAGTTCCCATTTGTCTTATGACTGACGATTATAATAAATGTGTGGATTTGGCTAATGCGGTCTATAAAGCTTCGCGTGAACGCATAACAAAAATCTGCGTCGTGGCTTCTACCGATATGAGCCACTATTCAAACGCTTCGATTGCCAAAATCTGCGATGATCTTGCAATCAAAGAAATTATGCAGCTTGACGGGAAAGGTCTGTTAGAAGTAGTCGAAGAAAAAAATATAAGTATGTGCGGGGCTGCTCCCGTAGCGTCAATGCTTTTATATTCGAAGCTGGCGGGCGCGCAAAAAGCCGAACTTTTGAGATATTCCAATTCCGGAGAAATTACAGGAGATTTCAGCGAAGTCGTAGGTTATGCTGGGATGGTAGTTTTTTGACTCCGTAAGGTACGGATTAAGACAGGGGTATTTTCGGTACCCCTGAACCCCACGACTTACTTTATGCAGTCGGTCAAAAAGTAATCAAAAAACCTTGCCGCTGAAAGCATTAGCGAAAT
>JAISDI010000089.1 GCA_031264895.1 Endomicrobium sp.
TACAGGAAGAAATTCATATTATGAGAAAAAAGTTTCTTCTTCTTGATTGTCACCCTGAACTTGTTTCATGGTCTGCCGTTAAGAACGGCAACGGCTGTAGTCAGGGATTTGCGGTACCCCTGAACCCCACGCCTTACTTTTTGAAGTCGGTTGCTTGCGCACGGCAAATTATAACGACACTTAAAGCCGCTGAAAGCATTCGAGAAAGATTTTTGAAGCAAATTCAGAACTCGCGGCAATAAAGACTAAGAGGATGCCGCTCAAACAACCGAATTTGATAATCTTCAAAAATCTTTCGCTCATAGACTCGCTTAGAGGCGGCGAACTACAAAAGCGAAAGACAAAGGCGAAACTAAGGATTGTTAAATTGTTATAAATCTGAGGGAACCAAAAGGGTGAAGTCAGGTTCTGCTAAATATCTTTTTCTTTCATGCGTTTTGCCTGTTGTTGTGGGTTAAAAAAAGACAAGATGGGTTGGACTCTGGCATTCCATACTGCATAAAAAGACGAGGCGTAACCTCCGCTATCCAGCAGTGGTTGCGCCTCGTGCAGCAACAGTATAGATTAATTACCTTTTGATGTCAAGCAGCTTTTGATTCTTTTTTATGATTATAAGCTTGACAATATTCTTACGTAATTTAAATTCTCTATTGATTTGAGAAATTGCTTTTTGTTCACTTAATTTTGTTCTTCGCAAATCAATTATTAAATTCGCAGACTGCCTTAAAGCAGCCCTTAAATTATTTTCAATAGTGCGGCTGCTGTTACCTTTAGGAGCTTTTATTTCCCACAAAAGTCCGTCCATTCGTATATCAGGCGTTTTAGCTCCTTTTTCATACACCGGAGCAATAAAAGTAACATCCTTTCCGAGTTTATTGAAAAATTTAGCCGTTTCAAGTTCATGAGGTTCGGGATTAACGCCATAAGGGATAATAATTTTACCATATTTTGTCATCGTGGGATATTATAACAAATTTTATTCAACCCAAACTGCAAAGCAGCCCTCTAAAAAGTTGGAATTACAGCTAACGGCAAAAAACAAAAATGGATCCCTCCCGTATCAAAATAAGGATTGTGCGCTCACGTCTCGCGCCTGCCGTAAGACATGCGCTCCTTTCTTCGTCGCGTTGCGGCTTGGACAGGCTGCTGATGAAATAAGACAATCTAAAATACTCAGGTATGACAGCAAAGGAAAAAGATGGTTTTTAGAAAGCTCTAATGGAATATCTGGGTTTAACCAAAGATACTGACGGGGCTTTATCAGTGGGTAAACAACATTAAAAATTTTTACAGCGGTCTTTTTTCCGGAATGCCGGGGTTTCTTGGGAACTGCGTGGGCGTGTCTTTGTATTTTTTAAATATTAAAATGCAGTAATCTAAACTTTGTTCGGGCAGATTGTACTCAATAATGCGTTCAAGCTTTGCGCCCAAATGCCTTAATGCGTTTTCAACCGAAACAATCCCTTCTTCTGCGCTTTCAACAGAATTTTTTGTTTTATGCACTATAAAATATCCGCCGATTTTCAGTAGAGGTATTGAAATTTCAAGATTAGGCGAGAACTTGCTTACTGCTCGTGAAAGTACGATATCGTATTTTTGTCTGTAAGCCGAATTTTGTCCTATTTCTTCGGCCCTTTTATTGATGATTTCCATGTCAAATTCAAGCTTCTTATTTACGTTTTCCAAAAAATTGCATTTTTTAGTTATTGATTCAACCAAAGTAATCTTGATTTCAGGTATGGCGATTTTTACGGGAATGCCGGGCATTCCGGATCCGGTACCTAAATCTGCAACCTTTAAATTGCTTTCCGAAGATATTTCCTTGACGGCTTTAGCCCCGTAAAGCGAATCACAAAAATGTCTGTATATTATATCCGTTTCGTTTTTGAACGAAATTAAATTAAACATCTTATTCCATTCAATCAATTCGTCAAAATATATCCCAAATTTTTCACATTGATTTTTTGTAAAATCGGATATAATATTAGAAATTGTATAATTATAAAATAAATCAAAAAGTTCCTGTTTATTCATGGAAAAACTATATCAAATATTAAATTTAAAATAAATATATTTTATAAATCATAAAAATGATGAAAAAATTTATTTCTGTTTTAATTTCATTATGTCTTCTTGAAACCGCTGTTCTGGGGCAGGGGATCGTTCCGTCAATTCCCGTTGCCGGTGCGCCGGAACAAATTTCTTCAAAAATCAATTCGGTTCTAAACTATTCAAAAATCACGTCTTCTAACGATGCAGGTTCGCCTTTTTCCGTAGTGATAATTCAGGATCTGCATTGTCATCCCGGAGTGCAGAAAAATATAAGCATTATTCTTTCGCAGCTTTATGAAAATTATAATGTCAAAAATGTATTTGTTGAAGGCGCTTGCGGAGATTTAAATACCCTGTGGCTGTCCTTAACGGCAGACAAAAATTTTGCCGATAAAGCCGCCGATATTCTTCTTTCAGACGGAAAGCTTACCGGAAGCGAATATTTTGCTTATAAAATAGATAATCACAACATCCTGAAAGGAATAGAAGACAGGGAAATTCATCTGGAAAATTTGCGCCGGCTTGCTTCTATAGTCGAATCAAAGAATGAGATAGAACTCGTTTTGACTGATATAGAAAAAGAGTTAAATAGAGCTCAGGAAGAAAATTACGGCGTTTTTAATAAAAAACTTAACAGGCTTCACAAGCAATATAAAGAAGGAAAAATCAATTCGGAAAAATATTATAAGAAGCTGATGTACTATTTCCGCATAGCGCAAAAAAAAGACGGCGTATTCAAAAACGTAAAAATAAATACCGACGAATATCGGGAAATAGCCGAATACCTCACAATAAATTCCCAGAGAAACGGAATAAATATAAAATCTGTTTCGTCGCAAATTACGTCGGCGTTGAATGAACTTAAAAATACGATAACTTATAACCGCTATAACCGGCTTATACAGAAAACGGATTCGTTCAAAGATACAAATGTCTTGTTTGAAGAACTTGCGGCTTTTGATAAAGAAAAAATAATTAATTTGGACAAATATAGAGACTTATCGCTTTTCATTAAAAGAAATCACAGTTCAAAAAACATAAATCCCATAAAATTGTTGGAATCCGAGAAAAAACTGTTGAAATCTCTTCAGCTTGCGGGTTCTCTTACGGAAAAAGAGGCTCTTATAGTCATATTGTCGGAACTTTTCGGCAATTATAAAGACTATTATACGGCAAATTTATCTTCGGACGGGTATTTATATTTAAAATCTTTCGGGATAAAAAAATACCAAAAATATTTTGGAGAAAACATTTCTGACGGCAATATAGAAAAGCTTGATAAGTATTATGATTTATTTTTGCAATACTACGAAACAAACATAAACAGAGATAAAATATTTACTGGATTTATTGAAAAAGAATTTCCTCCCGTAAGTAAAGTAAAAGCAGATACTGGGAAAACAAGACATTATCAGGACATACTTGAAGAATCGCAAGAGATCAATGTAGTAGTGTGCGGCGGTTTTCACAGCGCGGGCTTGGAAAGAGAATTTTCTGAAAAGAACGTATCTTATTTGGTAATAACGCCAAATGTCGACGGAGATTATAAGTCCGCGGGAACCATATATGAAAACATCCTGCTTAATTCGGTTGATTTTTCAAAGAATTCCATAGCGTTGCAGGTTCTTTCCCAGACGGGGCAAAGCGCGCGTTTTCAGCTTGTCATAGAATCTATGCTTTCAGATGAATTGAAAAGAAATCCGAATTTAAACATTGCTGAATTCTTAAACGATACTGTCGACAAAATATGCGCCGTTGACAAATCCGATATCGAACGCGCCATGGGCGCGGACTATACGTACTATAAAAAGCCGTTCAATAAGGGAATAACCGCAAACGATGACGGAACGTATACTTTGAATATATCGTTTGAAGGCAGTTCTCAAGTCGAGAAGGTAATAATTAACGGGCAGACATCGTATGACAGTTCTATATACGGACGCAGATTTGCGAAGACGTCCCCTTTCTGGGAATGGATATACGTAATGCCGTTTTCGACTTTCATAATGGCAAGCACATGGTTCAAAACTTTTTTGGGTAAAACGTTTTTATCGAAACTTTCATCTGAAGAAATAAATGCGGGCATGAGATACAATAAGAAAGTAAAAATAGTCGATTCCGTAATAAGCGTGCTATTTATCGCCTCATTTTTTATTAATCCTGTTTTTTTTGCGCTTTCAGCTTTAATATTTATAATTTATAGAGCTATCATATTTACCGCTTCACACCAGAACAGGTTTAACGTTAAAAACAATAATTTGCAAATCAAAATTAATCTTATCGTTGGAATAATATACGTTCTGCCGTTTTTTTTGCTGTCTGGGGCGCTTCCTTGGGCTTTTGCGCTGAATATAATGCTTCACGCGGTATACAATAATTGGGTATCCGCGATAATAGCCTCATACAGTAGAAATAATTACGCTTATTCCGACGCTGATTTAACGAGGTATTTTTATGCGTATGAGAAAAAACTTTTAAATAAAGATTTGAATAAAGGCTTTAATATTTTTTCATGGAAAAAAATTATATCTCTGATCCATTTATTCGCGATGACTACCGATAAAAAAACTATCAACGAAATACTGCCCGTGCTTGTAAGAATAGCCGGAATACTTACGGAAAGAAAAAAATCCGGAAATGTCATCGTATATATCAATAACGTAGTCGCGTCAAAATTGAAATACGCTGATAAATCCGTTGTTGAGTTTATAAAGAAAGCCGAAAACGACTATTCAAATATGTTTTTATTTGTTTTATCTAATAAACAAGACAGGCAGGCGCTTGAGAAAATAATATTTACTTCATCGAATATAAAATTGAGATTATATGCTTACGCACTTTTACGAAGTAATAAAGACAAATGGACAATACCGTCTTTTATGGAAAAAGAACTTTTGGCGGGCGCTAAAAAATTGATAAGAGATTTTTCATGGAATAAGGATTTTTCACATATAGATGCGGCAAAATGGCTTTATAACGGAGAGTTTCAGTCTTATATCGCCGCCGTTTATATGATCATGGCTTCCGAACATTCCGAGTTTACGGGTAAAGAAGATCACACCATATATAAAGAAATTACAGAAGCAAGGTTTGAGGCAAAATACGATAATGCCAATGCGTCGCTGTCTTTTGGCAAAGATTTATTTAAATCCGAAGAAATGCAGGAAATTTTTCCGGAAATAGTTGCGCATGAGCTTGCGCATATATGTTTGGATAAAACGGGCATTAAACTTTTAAGACTCAGAGGACTCCTGATTTTATTGTTTTTTCTTCCGAAAGAGTATAAAGTATATATGCAAAAAGTAGCCATAGGTGAACTGTATGCAGACATTGCTGCATCCGTAATGTCATTGTCTTTGGGAAGGGATCATGTTGAGTACATGAACGTTATGTCAAAAATGTATGAAGCAAAAACTTTTTCCGCTTTTTCGGAACCGCATGATGCCGCAAGAAAACAATTTGCAAATTTTGTAAATTTGCTGCGCGAAAACGGCCTTCAAATGGATTTAGACGTTTTTGCGGAAGTCTACAAAGCGGAAGTCATGAAGAACATAAAAAATAATAAGGTCAAGTTCGAAGAGTTATTATTTAAGACGGCAAGCGAGTATCTGTCAAGAGTGGGCGTTATTTTGGATTATGACGACGCAGCTTCTGCGCAAAACGGTCATATTTCAGTTCACGATTTGCGGGATATTTTTAAGCCTTTGGTAATAAACGTCAACAACAGCGCTTTATGGGAATGGGTTTACATGCTTCCAGGAGTTACGTATATAACGAGAAGCAAATTCTTTACGGGGTTTTTATTTAATGTGATTTTTAAAGGAAAAAGCAATGAATTGAGAAATGAGAAAATAAAGAGGCTGCGTTCAAACAGATTTATGAGATTATTCGATATTGCCGGCTCGGCAGTTTTTATAACAAGTTTGTTGTCCGGCGGAGGAATATCGTCTCTTTTGGCATATTATTTTACACGGGCAGTGATATTTGCATACGCGCATAAGCAATATGATTTGCGCAAAAATTTTAAAGATAAACTGAAGCTTGCGATCGTTTTTATAACTTTTTCTCTTCCTGCAATATGTATTTTAGTTTCAGGAGGGTTCGGTATTAATTCGATAGTATTATCTTTAGCGATAGGGATACCGTCAAATTTTTTTCTTCATAATCTTTATAACAAGTATAAATCAAAAATTAAAAAATTAAAAAATTTCCCCGTAGCCGCTATACTCGGACATGACGGGATAGGGTATTCCGGCGGCTATGAACGGCCGTACGGCGCAAACGGCGATCATAAAGAGCATATTGAAAAACTCAAAGCTGCGATCGCAAGACGCTTTAATGTTTTGCCGAAGGATATTATTGTCGATATTATGGTGCGAGAAGACATGTTATACTCTTTTGAAAAAATAACAGGCAGGCAAAGTACTTCGTATGTGCTGGAAATAGATGAATATCTTATGGAGTTTATGGCTGAAAATGAAAAGTTTGCGGCAGAATTTGCGGATAACGTCGAGGTAGAAACAGACGCTAAAGACGAAAATAAATCCGAAGAATTCCGTAATGTGACGGCTTTTGCGGTAAAACAATATTTTCTAATAAGCAAACGTCTGAGAATACCGCAGTTGAAAGATCTGAGTTATATTGCCGAACAGATGTATGATTTCGGATATGATTTTTCAGTTATTAATAGAGGTCTTCTTCAATATATTGCGCAGAATTTAAATCTGTCTGACGATTATAAGCATAAAGAGTTGATAAAACTTCAGGTTTTTGAGCTGCTGGGCTATATTTTACAAAGCCAGACATGGCTTTCACCGTCGGGAATGAATATGCAGTACGGGTATCTCCAGAAAGAAACAATGCCAGACAGATACGAACGCCAGCTGGCAAATACCGACGTTTTTGAGATCGTGTTCAACAGCGTGTTTGCATTGCATAATTATTCGCACTTTGTGAAATCCAAAGAAGCCGCTTTATACGAATATTTTAGAAAAAGGGGAAATATAACTTCTTCATTTGCGGTTCCGGAAACATTATCAGGGCAGTTCGACGTGTTGAAAATAGCGGATTCAAAGAGCAAAATATATTCTGTTTCCGGTACGGAAAATTTCAAACGCGCGTTGAATGACGCGCCGGAAGGCATACCGGCAAGATATGTTATAATCGATTGTTCCAAAACCGGAGATCTCGGCACGATCGCTGAGATCATAAATGAGTACAACAGACATGTCTCCGCAGACAAGAGCATAAAAGAAGTTATGTTTTATAATGCCAAACCCGACGATTACAGGCTTGCAATGAATGACAATGATTTTGAGAGCGAATTTATTTTTGATATTTCTTCTTTTGCCGATGCCGAACAGTCTGACATTTTGACAAAAATGTTTACGAAAGTTCCGGCAGTTTACGTAACAAATGACGAAGTCATGCTGGATTACGGAAGCAGGATAGACAACTTTTCGCTTCAATATTTATATATGCTTTTTTTCAGAGACGAAAGTTTCAGACTTCAATCGAAACAAAAAGATTCCGTAAGGCTAAAACGCTTTTCGGTAAAGCCTTCCGACGAACGCATTGAAGAGACTTCACGTTACTATAAAGACCTGATATCAGAATTCGGTAAACTTGATTTTTTTGACGGTATGAAAAAATTTGCCGTGCAAGCGGCTTTAATGGATGCCAGCCGGTGTCTTAAAATTCTCAACGATAAAAAATCTTCCGCCTCCGATTTAAATTATGTAATAGAAGAGTACAGAACTTTACTGAACTATCTTTTTTATTTTAAATGGTCTTATGTTAAAGATTCCGGGTTTGCCATAACCGGTAAAGAAAAGTCCGAACTTGCTTTGGCATATAACTCGACCATGAGAAAGCCTGCGGATTCTTCTGGGAAAGAACTGTCTCAGGAAACTGTTATTGTTACAAGCGGCATGTCAGCTTTGGCAACCATCGGCGCTTTTTTAAATTCCGAAGGCATAGAAAGTATAGGATTTGGAAACAATATTTATTATGAAAATATTGATATGCTCCGAGAAATGAACGGCGGCAAAATGCGCAAAGATGCGTTCTTAGAATCGGATCATGAAGAAATTTTGCGTTTGCAGCGTATGGGGACAAAAGCCGTTTTCGTCGATTTGATCGCCAATTCCGTCTTTATGTATGAAAATGACACCAAAGATATTGAACCTGCGGACATTAAAAAAATAGTCGGAGAACTTTCAAAGAGGGAATTCTCGGAACCGTTTTATCTTTGCATTGATAACAGCATGTACCCCACTTTTCAGTTTGCGGATATTTTGGACGGCGTAAATCTTCCCGACAACTTTAATATCATAATATACGGCAGCATGCAGAAACTTCATCAGCGCGGTCTGGAAATAAGTACGGCAGGATTTTTGACTTTGATTTCAAACGGATACAGGCACGCGGAAAATATTTTAGGTCTTAAAGAAGCGTCGGTTTTTACGTCGTCAGATATAGACGATTTCAGATATATAGCGCTTTATGAATTTTTGCTGAAAAATAATAATATTGAACAGCGTACCGAGCGTTTGAATAATAATGCACGTGAAATAGCTCTTATATTAAACGAGGCCGCCGTTTTGCTAGGCGGGGAGTTTAAAGTAGTGCATTCATCGCTGTATTCCGGAATACAAAAAAGAATATGGGAAAATAACAATATGCCTCAAATACCGTTCTTATTCATAAGAGATACACGGAAGCGCGCTTCTATGGGTGATTTTATGTATAAATTATTAACGAATTTTGAGGAAGAAAAGTTTTTTGATTATGCGCAAAGAGATAGTTATGGGTTCAATTTTTTTACAAATATATCGTACGGCGCAAATGCGTTAAGGCTTAATATAGGAGATCATTCCAGCGGACAAAAAGATAAAATTGTAAGGGCTGTAGTAAAAGCTTTCATATTTTACTCGGGAAATACTGCGGGCGCTTATAAATCAATTGACAGTTTATACAAATTGTTAAGCGTACACGATATACAAAATGAAAAAATAAATGACGAAGTCGCAAACGGCATAGTTGATTTTATTTCCTTAAAACACATAATTAACTCTATGAATTATTCTGAAATATTTAAGGCGGTTACCGTATGCGGCAGATTGAACAGACCCGTCCCTGAAATTTTGGCAGAAAATATCAGAAAAGCGTTAAACAACAAATCCGGAATTGCTTTTTCTGACGAAGAGAATGCCTTGTTGGCAGAAGCGATACAATATATGCCCGATATAAGCAGAGAGCAAATTCTTGAAGTTTCATCGCAATCGTGGTTTTCCGGCAAACCTAAAACTGAAGGCGCTGCCGCGGCGACCCTTGTAGAAATGATTACTTATAAAAAAACATACTCTTATAACACAGCCGATCATATTCCATCCGTGTTAAATAAGCAAAGTGTTGCGGATCTATTGAAAGCGGCATAAAATCAATACAACAAAAAAAAGGCTGAATTAAATAAATAATTCAGCCTTTTTTTGTCGTATTATTGATTTTGATTACTGTTTAACGATGCTTTGAAGAAGAAGGTCTGATTGTTTTTTTGCTTCTTTTTCATTTTGTATCGATGAGCTGGTCAAATCGTCCGCTCTTCTGTAGGCGGCTTCTCTGGTTTCTTTGGCTTTTTGCGCCATTGCGTTGGCTTCGTTTATTATTTCTTTATAATTGTTTTTTGCAGTTTCTCTTATTGCTTTTGCTTTGTCTTCAAGCGCTTTTGCTTCCGCGTCAGAATGCTTTTTTTCCGCCGTCGCTTTTTCTTTCATCGTCGCGACTTTTTCAGATACTATTTTTTCGTCGTTTTTGGCCTGAGTTTTTATAACTTTGGCGTCCGCTTCGGCTTTTTTCCTTGATATTTTCGCATTGTCTGTCAGCTCTTTTGCCTGCCTTTTTATCATGGCTGCATTTTGTTTTGCTTCGCTTTTCTGAGCTTCAATTAAAGCTGCTTCCTCTTTGTTGACTTCGTTTGTTTTATCGATTTTTGCAGCTGCGGGAGCAGCAGGCTTTGACGCGGCTTTTGGTGCGGCTACAGGGGCTGCCGCTGGCGCGCTTGTTTCCTGTGAGGCAACTTCTGAAGCTTCAATTTCAGTTCCGACGCCGGCATTTTCGTTCTGGGCATATAAAGCTACCGCTGAAAACATAAAAATCGACGACAATAAGACAAGACTAAACTTTTTCATGACTCTTTTTCTCCTTTGAAGTTTTATTAA
>JAISDI010000094.1 GCA_031264895.1 Endomicrobium sp.
GATACGCTTCGTAATATTGACGGTCATGAATCTGTTTCATAGCCTGCGCTACTTTTCGTGCTCCGTACCTGAGTTCTGCAACAACCGTCAAGCCGGGCTGAGTCCATACCGCGTCAATCCTCCCGATACTGATAATCGACTTTTCCTGAATATCGAATCCAAGCATTTTCATAATCAGCAAAAACAGCGAATGATAATATGCTTCGTCTTTAACATGCTGGTCATACGGTATATTTGCCAGCAACATGTGTAAATTCTTTTCCAGACCGGACGCGTCTCCGTCGCATATTTGCCTTTGCATATCGGAAACCAGGATTTGCATATCTTTTATCGGACAGTTGCTGTATGCATTCAGCAGATGTTCCAAAAACGGTTTTCTAACTTCTTCGTTCGGTATGTCGAGTGTGTATAGAATAGCATGATTCGAAGTATATTCCTTTTCCTTGATGGTAAGATAACCTGTCTGAAGCATCAATGAAAGTTCGCCCGTATGGTCAGGAATGTAACCGTTAAATGCCCAGTCGCTGGACATGACAGGTACTAATGCAGCCTCAATGTTATTCCGTTTTTTAAGCCTGTCTATAAGGAATGTCGGATTTTCCGGACGAAACCAGTAACAGTCAAACTTTCCATTATCAAAGAATGACAGAATTGAATATGGATTGTAGACCGATGTTTTGCCATCCCACGAGTAGCCATTATACCATTTTCCCATATTCTCCAGCAATTCACTCCTGCTCATATTATTGTCCAGGGAAACCTTATCTATATATTCGGCGAAATAACTTTCCAGTTCCTCCTGCGTGTAGCCGCATATCGAAACGGAATGCCGGCTTAATGTGATATCGTTAAAGCTGTTCAATCCCATATAAGCCGAAACTCCCACAAATTTTGAAACTCCCGTCAGAAAAATGAAGTTCATGTGTTTGTCCGCCGCTTTCAGTACGCAATAAAATCCATTGAGAATATTTCCGTATGCAGTCATCGTGTCAATGTCCGAAAAACTGTCGATGGCTGGTTTGGCATATTCATCAACGAGAAAAACCACTCGCCGACCTGTAGATTTATGCAATTGTTCCAGCAGTTCGTAGAATCGGGAGCCAAGGTAGGAATTTTCAAGAACGATATTGTTTTCCATGGCTACTTTTTCGAGAAAATTCAATAATGCATTGGTCAGCGTTTCAGGATTACTGTATGACAGTGTATTCCAGTCCAGCCGCACAACAGGATATTGTTTAGTCCAGTCCCATTTGTCGTAAATATAAAGTCCTTCAAAAAGTTTTTTATTCCCGTTAAACAATTCTTCAAAAGTACTTATCAACAATGATTTTCCAAACCTTCGCGGGCGGGAAAGAAAGAACACATTACCGTTTTTGACAAGTTCATAGATATACTTCGTCTTATCAACATAAATTTTATTATCTTTTATCAATTTTGAAAACGATTGAACGCCTATAGGCAAATTTTTCATTTTTCCCTCTGGTAAATCAATTTTTTTACTTTTGCCGCTGGCAGCTATCCTTTTAATATCAAATTACGCTTGTCAAAATCAAGGCTGTACTTTTGTTTAAATTATTTTAATTGATACGTTTTTACGTTTATTTTTTTACAGTTTGCGCAAGTTTTGGCAGCAGTTCTTTTTCTATAACGCCAAATGGCAGACTTTTAGAAAAATCCTTTTATTTTTTTTAATATTTCTTCCAAAACTTCCGGCGCAAAAGTTTGTTCTATTTGCCGGTATTCTTCCGGAAGGCCGGTGTTGCATTCTTGAAACAAATGGTTTAAACGCGCGAATATTTTTAACGCAAAATTTTTATTGCCGCCTTCTTCTAAAGCTTTTTTTACCGCCTTAAAATTTTCTTTAGCGGAAATTTGTAAATCTTTAGCGCCCCATACGGCAAAAACCGGACATTTGACTTTTTTTAAAGTTTCGGCGGGATTATAGTTTAAATAATCTAACATGCGCGGATTCGTATACATATTAATGTACGCGCGCATAAAATCGGTTTTCCCCATTCCTTTCGGCACTTCAGCAGGGCTGAAATCGTCAAAAGCTTTGCCAAGATACTCAATTAATAAGCCCCTTGTCTTGCTTATATCTTCTGTGTCTGTCATTATTTCTATAGACTTTTTGTTTACGCGCAAATCTCTTTTCAGCTGCTTTTTGCCTGTTTTGGCCGCTTTGTTTATGAGTTCAGTTTGCTTTAAAATTATATTTTTGCCCGAAACGCCTTGCGCGGCAAGCAAAATAATAAAAGAAATATCATTGTCTTCAGACGCCGTTATCGAAGCTATCGCTGCGCCTTCGCCGTAACCTATAAGGCCTATATTTTTTTCGTCTATTTCTTTTCTTGTTTTAAGATATTCTACGGCAGATTGTACGTCGGAAACAAAATCCGAAATTTGGGCGGAACCGAAATGCCCCTCAGAATTTGCGACGCCTCTATCGTCGTAACGTAAAACGGCTATACCGTTTCTTGTGAGATAGTCTGCAATGACCAGAAAAGGTTTGTGCCCAAAAATTTCTTCGTCCCTGTTTTGCGGGCCGTTACCGCTTATAAGCACGACCGCCGCAAAAGGCGTTTTGCCTTGCGGAACGGTTAAGGTAGCGGCAAGTTTTATTTCGGCTTTTTTGTTTTCAAAAACGATATCTTCTTCTGTATAAGGGTATGGTTTTAAAGGGTCTTGAATTCTTGCGGTTTGGTTTCTTGAAAAGTTTACGTTAAGTTCAGTTTCGTTTTGTTTGAAAATGCCTTTTATTATGCCGTCTTTGTCGAGAGATCCTTTGTATTCGGCGGCGAGATCTATGATTTTAAAATATACGTCGGGATTATCAAAAGAAAAGGCCGTTACCGGAGTTTTTTCTTTTTGCGCCGTATTTTCAAACACGGCATAATATGCGTCTTTAGTTTTATCTTTTTCTACGGTTAATATTACTTTTGAATACGCGCCGCTTTCATGAAGAAGGCCGTACCATCTGCCCAAAATGTCTTGAGCCTGCGCGCCAAAAGCGGCTGACGAAAAGATAAAGGCTGTCACTAATGTAAATATTATTTTGTTCATAACATTCATGGATTTGATTTTTTAATGAAATTTTAGATATAATACCAAAAGTCTTTGCATACGGCAAGGGTCTTGCAACCGGCATGTCATTGAGGCCGGCGAAATAGAAAGACTATTAGTTATATATTTAAAACGGGAGAGAAACTCCCAGATGAAAAGGATTATGAACAAATGAAAAGAACGTTTCAGCCTAACAAAGACAGAAGAAAAAAGAAAATCGGATTTATGGCAAGAATGGCAACGCCCGGCGGAAGAAAAGTTCTTTCCGCGCGCAGAAGAAAAGGCCGCAAAACCATAAGCGCATAAACGTAAAAATGCAGCTAAACAGTCAGTCCTTTTCATACCGCGAAAGATTACATCTTCAAAAAGATTTTAATAAGGTATTTAAAAAAGGTCTGAAATTTGACAGCAAAGCCATAAAAATTCTGGCTTATATAAATGAAGACCGGAAAATCAGACGGCTCGGATTGGTTACTCCGCGTAAAGTCGGAACTGCCGTTATAAGAAACCGTACAAAAAGAAGGCTGAGAGAAATTTTCAGGACAAACAAGCATTCGCTGGAACCGGGCTTGGATTTAATTTTTATCTCCAAACCGGCAGCCGCATCGCTGGATTACGGAAGTTTAAAAAAGATTATACTTAACTCTCTTGAAAGCGCGGGGCTGTGTAAAACCCCAAGGTAACAATATGAAGCGTTTGGCGCTTTTTTTAATTAAATGCTATAAAGTTTTATCTTCAACAACACCCGCAAGATGTCGTTTCCAGCCGAGCTGTTCCACATATGCTTATCAAGCAATAGAAATGTACGGTTTTTTTAAAGGCTGTCTGCTGGCTTTTAAAAGGATTATCCGCTGTCATCCTTTTTGTGAAGGCGGCATAGATCCGGTACCTTTACCAAAAAATCAAAACGGCGAAATGCCTATAGGAAATTTAAATGAATAAGAACACGATTTTATTTTTAGCTTTTTCGGCCTTGACTATTTTTGTATGGTCATTTTTCATAGCTCCGCAAAAACAGCGGCAGCAGCAGCCTCAGGTTAAACAGGAACAAGTTGAAGAAAAGCGGCGCAGTTCGTCGGATTTGCAGTCAGAACCTATTTCTTTAAAATCCGCAGATACAAAAACGCTTAAAGAAAATATAAAAATCGAAGAAGAAGAATTTAACATTGAAACCGAAAAATATAAAGCCTCGTTCTCAAACAGAGGAGCGGCGGTTTTGAGCTGGTCTATAAAAGAAAAAAATGGCGAATGGATCGATTTGGTTCTTCCGCAGGCAGCTCCGGTTATGGCAAATTTTCCGGGATCTAATTATAAAATTGTCTCAAAATCCAATGAAAAAATAGTTTTTGAACATGTTTCGCACGAAGGGTGGAAAATCACAAAAACTTATTTGCTTTCGCCGGATTCTTATATGCACAATCTCAATATAACTCTTGAAAAAATTAATGAAGAAAGTTCTCTTCCGCGTATAGAACTTGAATGGGGACCGGGAATTGGCACGGACTTGAAAGAAATGAAAGAAAATATATCCGTAACAAGAGTGATAGCTTATACGGCAGCCAAGCCCGGCAAACTTAAAAAACTTAAAAAAGAAGCCGAACAAGCCGCTTTGTTCAGATGGGCAGCGCTTGACAACAGATATTTTCTTGCTGCATTTATCCCTGAAAAATCAATCGATTTTGACCAAATAACGCCTTCAAGAATAGACAAAAAACATCCTTATTCCATGACGCTTACCGCAGTTGCTCCAAAAGACAGCGAAAAGAAAGAGTATTCCATAAACTTTTATTTGGGGCCGAAGGGATACGCTTATTTAAAAACATACGATTTGGGGCTTGAAAAAGCCGTTGATTTCGGGTTTTTCGGATTTTTGAGCAAGATAGCTTTTGCGGTTTTAAATTTCTTTCACGGTTTAACGGGAAATTTTGGCTGGGCTATTATAATTTTGACAGTCATACTTCAAATTTTACTGATGCCTTTAACATTAAAAAGTTTAAAGTCTGCCGCTGCAATGAAACGCGTGCAGCCAATGATAAAAGAAATTCAGGAAAAATATAAAGGCAATCCGCAAAGGCTTAATGCGGAAATGCTTAATATCTACAAAACGCAGAAAGTCAATCCTTTGGGCGGATGTCTGCCTATGCTTTTACAGCTTCCTATTTTTTGGGCTTTTTTCCAAATGCTCAGAAACTCTTACGAACTAAGAAACGAAGGCTGGATTTTATGGGTAAAAGATTTGTCCGCCGCAGACCAGTTTATGCACTTTGGCGCGTATAATTTAAATCTTTTACCTTTGATAATGGGCTTAGGCATGTTTTTCCAGCAGAAAATGACTGCCGCAACTTCAGACCCCACGCAAAAAAAGATAATGTACATAATGCCTGTAGTTTTCACTCTTATGTTCTGGACTTTCCCATCCGGACTTGTGCTTTACTGGCTTACAAACAGCGTAATTTCAATGATAGAACAATACTTTATAATAAAGAAAGACGAAGCAAAAGTAAAACATGTATAAACTAAAAAGAGGTAAAAATGCCTGAAATAGAAATGAAAGGGAAGAGCATAGAAGAAGCTATACAAAAAGGTCTGCAACAACTTGGCTGCGCAAGAGAACAGGCGGAAATAAAAGTTCTTGATGAAGGCACTGCGGGGCTTTTTGGTCTTATGGGCGCGAAGCCCGCAAGAGTTCTTATTATTGCCGACGAACGACATGCCGACGGCAAACAGGAAACCGTTGAAATAAACCCAAAAGAAGCCTGTAAAAAAGTCGAACAAATTTTAACGGATTTTTTAAATAAAATGAATATGGATATAAAAACCGTAAAAACCGAATTCGACACGGACAGCGTAAACGCCGAAATTGAAGCCGAAGAAAGCGGCTTCATTATAGGTAAAAACGGCCAGACGCTGGATTCACTTGAATACATAACCCAGATAATAGCTAATAATGATTTAAATTCAAAACTCAAAGTAAATCTCGACTGCGAAAAATACAGGCAAAAACAAAACGAAAAACTAAAAATCTTGGCGGACAAAGCCGTAGAATACGTAAACCGCACAGGCAAAATTTACCGTTTTGAGCCTATGAGCGCCAAAGAAAGAAAAATAATACACATATATTTAAAAAACAATTCAACCATAGAAACCTTTTCCGAAGGCGAAG
>JAISDI010000102.1 GCA_031264895.1 Endomicrobium sp.
ATTGGACAATATTTAGTTTGTTTGCTATACCTCGTCATTCTTGGGTTTGATACTCCGTAAGCGCTTTGCGCAATACCCCGTCAGAGCCTTTGGCTAAATCCCCCGTCCGCTCCGCGTCCACCCCCTTTAAAAAAAAGGGGGAATTTCTGGTTTTTTGGAATCTGGGAATCTTCGGGTCTAAAAAAAGAGGAGTTTCCGATTTTCCACATGGGGAATTCACGAAGTTTTAGAAAGAGACAACGTTAAGCTGTTTTGCTATAGTAATAAATAATTAGTAATTAACGACAACGGCGACCACCCCGTCAGAGACTTTGTCTCTGCCACCCCTCCGTAGAGGGGAATAAAAGCCCCGCCCCGTCAAGTCTTTTGTAGTTGCCGTTAATTACTAACTACTAATTACTCATTACTAATTACCGTTCTGTTGGTGGGCTACGGACATCATTAGTTTTATTCTGTTTATTTGGTTGACTTCGCTTGCGCCGGGGTCGTAGTCTACTGCGGCAATGTTGACGTCGGCATACCTTTTTTTCAATTCTTTCATTACGCCTTTTCCCGTAATGTGATTAGGCAGACAGCCAAAGGGCTGCACGCAGACTATGTTGTTTACGCCGTCTTCGATGAGTTCAAGCATTTCCGCAGTCAAAAGCCAGCCTTCGCCGGTTTGATTGCAGACGGAAATCAGTTCCGAAGCTTTTGAAGCAAGCTCCCTTGTCGTGTGGTATGACTTGAAATGTCTGCTTTTTTTGAGCGCTCTTCTTATAATCGAGCGGAGCTTTTCGATATATCCGCTTGCCAGCCACGAAATTGCCCTGTTTTTAAAACTTCCCGCAAGGTATTTGTGTTTGTAAACGTCGTCAAGCATACAATAATTTATAAAGTCCGTCATGTCCGGCACTACCGCTTCCGCGCCTTCTTTTTCGAGAACGGAAACAAGATTATTGTTTGCGTCCGGGTGGAATTTTACCAGAATTTCCCCGACAACGCCGACGCGCGGCTTTTTGATTTTTTTTACCGCAATAGCGTCAAACTCTTTAACTATTTTTTTGACCGTTTTGCTGAACTCAAAATAATATGTTTTTCTTATCCTGTCGGACAAACGTATAAGCCACGTTTCCACAAGAGCCGCCGTTTGTCCGGAATGTATTTCGTACGGCCTCATCCGGTTTGAAAGTCTCATGAGCAAATCGCCGTATAATAAAACAAGGAGCGCGTCTTTAAGCATTCCGAAAGTTACGCCAAGCTGTTTGTTTAAATCCTGATTTGTCGTGCTAAGCGATATGACAGGAACATTTTTAAATCCGGCTTTTTCGGCGGCTTTTCTTAAAAAAGCCGCATAATTTGTCGCGCGGCAGCCTCCGCCCGTCTGGGAAATTATCATGGCGGTTTTGTTTATGTCGTATTTGCCGGACTTTAAAGCGTGTATAAGCTGCCCCACAACCACTATGGTCGGGTAACATGCGTCATTGTTTACGTAACGCAGTCCTTCTTCAATGTCGGCTTTGCTGACTTTAGGCAAAACTTCAAATTTAATACCGTGGTTGCGCATTACCGCGCCCGCAAGACGAAAATGTATCGGCGACATCTGCGGAGCAAGTATAGTGTAAGAATCTTTCATATCTTTGGTAAACTCGGAAAATTTTGTGCCTTCAAAAACGTCTTCGCTGAATTTCAGCCCTCTTCTTTCTTTGATGGCGGCAAGAAGCGAACGGATCCTTATTTTTACCGCGCCGAGATTTGAACCTTCGTCAATTTTTAAAACCGTGTATATCTTGCCCGACCTTGAAAGAATTTCTTCAACCTGTTCGGTAGTAATAGCGTCCAGACCGCAGCCGAAAGAGTTAAGCTGTATGAGTTCTATACTGTCGATTTTTGTGGCAAGGTTTGCCGCGCGGTACAAACGCGAATGGTACATCCACTGGTCGACAAAGTTGATTTTCGGGAGAGCGCCGGATAAATGCGCGACTGAATCTTCGCTTAAAACCACCATTCCGTGCGAAGCTATTAAATCGGCGACGCCGTGATTTATCTCGGGGTCGGTATGATATGGGCGCCCTGCAAGAATTACCGCAGGTTTTCCTGTTTCTTTAATTTCTTTTATGAGCCTTGCGCCCTGCTGCCTTATGTCTTTTTTAAACAAATTTAACGCCGCTCTGCCGCGCAGCACGGCAAAAATCAGTTCTTTTTTAGATATTTTAAAATCTTTTAATTCTTCGGCAAGCCTGTAAATCAGCCTTTTTATATTATCAAAAGGAAGAAAAGGCTGTAAAAATTTTACGCCTTTTTCCTCAAGAACGCCCATATTTAACCGTACGACTTCTGGATAACTTCCCACAACCGGACAGTTGTAATGATTGTCGGCGTCTTTAAACTCTTTCACTTCGAAAGGGATGCACGGATAAAAAATAGTTTTAACGCCTTTTTCCACGAGGTTTTCTATGTGTCCGTGCGCCATTTTCGCCGGAAAACAAACCGTTTGCGACGGTATGCTTTCAAGTCCTTTATTAAACAGCGCGTTTGACGAAGGATCGGATAGAACTACCTTAAACCCAAGTTTTGTAAAAAGAGCAAACCAGAACGGATAATTTTCGTACATATTCAAAACGCGCGGTATTCCGATTTCTCCGCGCGGCGCTTTTTCCGCCGGAAGAGGTTTATAAAAATCGAAAAGGCGTTTGTATTTATAGTCAAACATATTAAATTCAAAACTCTGCACTTTTTTATTCTGGAGAACGTTTTCGCATCTGTTTCCCGAGATAAAAGTTTTGCCGTCCGGAAAAACGCTGATGTTTAAAAGGCATTTGTTCTCGCAGCCTTTGCAGCGCATATTTCTCATTTTGCAGTTAAACTTTTCAAGCGCTTCTTTGCTTATTATCGACGTCGACGATTTTTTGTTTTGAAGCGCTATAAGACCCGCGCCAAACGCGCCCATAAGGCCGGCAATGTCGGGGCGGGTAACCTCGGCGTTTAAAAGAAGTTCCGCGGCGCGCAGTACGCCGTTATTAAAAAACGTTCCGCCCTGCACGACAATATTTCCGCCGAGTTCTTCCGGATTTGAAATTTTAATGACTTTATACAAAGCATTTTTTATGACGGAATAATCAAGTCCCGCGGAAATATCGTCTGCGCCGGCGCCTTCTTTTTGCGCCTGCTTGATTTTTGAGTTCATAAACACCGTGCATCTTGAACCGAGATCAACGGGATTTTTTGCAAACAGCGCGAGTTTTGCAAAATCCGCAACGCCGTAATTTAAAGACTGCGCAAAATTTTCTATAAACGAGCCGCATCCGGAAGAACACGCTTCGTTTAAAATTATTTTATCGATAAGCCCGTTTTTGACGTATATACATTTCATGTCCTGCCCGCCGATGTCCAAAATAAAAGACACGCCGGGATTAAAATAATGCGCGGCTTTGTAATGCGCTATCGTTTCAACTTCGCCTTCGTCAAAACTCAAAGCCGCTTTAATAAGCGCTTCGCCGTAACCCGTCACACAAGAACCGGCAATACGCGCGTTTGAAGGAAGTTTTGAATAAATGTCTTTTAGAACGTCTGCCGCAGACTGCAGCGGGTTGCCGTTATTTGAACCGTAATAAGAATAAACTATTTCTTTGCCGCCGGTAAGCAAAACGGCTTTTGTTGTTGTCGAGCCTGCGTCAATACCCAGAAATAAATCGCCTTCATATTTTTCAATGTCGCGTCTTTTTGCCGCGGTTTTACCGTGCCTTTGTATAAAAGATTCAAATTCCGTTTCGTCTTTGAATAAAGGCGCAATCAAGTCCGAACCTTTGCGCAAAGGCTCGTTTTTTAAGTTTTCAAATTTTTTGCCGAGTTCTGTAAGAGTGATTTCTTCGCCGGCGCTTAACAATGCCGCGCCGAAAGAAACAAAAAAATGAGCGTTATCCGGAAAAAAAACGTTTTCAGGGGCAAGTTTTAACGATTTGATAAAAAAGTTTCTCAGTTCGGACAAAAAGAAAAGCGGTCCGCCCAGAAAACAAACGTTTCCGGTTATGGTTCTTCCCCTTGCAAGACCGCCGACAGTCTGATTTACGACTGCCTGCAAAATGCTTGCCGCAATATCTTCTTTTGCGGCGCCTTCGTTAAGCAGCGGCATTATGTCGGTTTTTGCAAAAACGCCGCAGCGCGCGGCTATCGGATAAACGGTTTTATGGTTTTTTGCAAGCGTATTGATGCCGGAAGCGTCCGTTTTTAGAGTCTGTGCCATCTGGTCTATAAACGCGCCGGTTCCGCCGGCACAGGTTTCGTTCATGCGCTGGTCTATCGAAGAAACGTCAAAAAAAGTTATCTTTGCGTCTTCCCCGCCGAGTTCTATGGCAGCGTCAACTTTCGGTAAAAAAGTTTTTATCGCTTTTGTGCATGCGATAACTTCCTGTTCAAACCCGATTTTTGCTTTTTGCGACAAAGCGATCGCTCCGGAACCGGTAGCGCAAATTGTCATTTTGACATTGCGTATATTCTCTGGAGCTTCGTTAATAAGGCCAAGCACAGTATTCAAAAGGTCAAGCTGATGCCTTTTATAATTGCAGTAAACGGTTTCGTTTTTCTCGTTCAAAACAGCCAGCTTTACAGTTGTAGACCCTATATCAAGCCCTGCTTTAAACTTTCTTAACGTCCCCACATTTTGTTTAGACATTTACAAATTTCCCCCAATTTAAATAAAAACATATTATATCAAAAAAAATCCGCCTCCCGTTTTCGATCTTGACGGGAGGCGTTTTTATGCTGAAAGATTTTCTTAAATGGTGTATCTTATTCCGCAGTATAAATCCATTGCGTACATATAATAGTCTTCGTAATCTATATCCATTCCGCCCAGATATATTATCCTGAAGCCAAAATCCAAATTTAAATGTCTTTGAAGAACAAAAGACATTCCCAAATCCATACCGGCGGAAAAGCGGTTATCCGCAAGTTCTTCTTTTACATCGCTGTAAAAAATCTTATTTTTTACATATGTCATTCCGAGTCCAAGCCCGATATACGGAACAAAGTTCTGATTGACTTCAAAATCGAAAATGGCGTTTGCCATGTACGAATCAAAAGTCTGTTCAATGTTCGGAAACCATCTGTAACGCTGCTTTGCTTCGGTTCTGTGGGTGTATTCAAATTCAAATCTAATATATTTGGTTACTTTTACGCCTAAAGCTGCAGAACCGGCGAAAACCGCGTCATTGCTTTCGTCATAATATCTGTACTCTTCATAATAGCGGTGTCCATGATGGTAGTAATAATCATTATAATATCCTAAATCAAAGTCCGCTTCGACAAAAGAAATGGCTCCTTTAAAGCCGATATAAGGCCTTACCGTTTCTGATAAGGCGGCTGCGGAAAATAAAAACATCAGTGAAAATGCCAATAATCCTTTTTTTAACATTGTGCGCCTCCTTTTACAATAAAGATACATTAAAATTTCCTTTTAAGCAAGTATGGTGCAAGGAAATTGCAGTCCTGAATTTACATCGCCGCTTATTGCCGTTAAAAACGTCGATAAGTCTGTTATTTGTCTTCCACTCTGCCTATATATTTTTGGTACAAAAACGAAACGATAATGAGCATTGCCGCCAAACCAAACAGCGAACCTATTCTGTAAAGCTGTCCGAGACTCCATAAATCGTGCATGAACAATTTAAAAGTAGCTACGGACAAAAGCGCCAGCCCCGAAATTCTTGCGGCCTTTACTTTTTTAATAATGCCTAAAACAAACATTCCGATTGCAAAAAGTCCCCAGCAAAGAGTGTAAGACATATCCTGCGCAAAACTGTTGGACAAACTGAAATGAATATGTTTCCCCGTTGCAAAAAATGCCGCTATTTCTATGTTTAAAAGCGTAAAAAGCAGTATGGCAGACATTGTAAAAAGTACTTTTCTTATATTTATTTCATTGTTTTGTTTATCGGCAGTCCACAAAAGCGCTCCGGAAAATATTGAAACGATAACTATGGAATAGGTATATAAGTACCGGTTCAACAGGCTTCCCGAGGTAACCTCAAATAAAGAAACCTGCGGCACAAACAAATACGCAAAAATGGCGGCAAAAATCCAAAATCCCCAGTATTTTAAAGGTTTATAATGAATGATTTTGAACAGCCATATCAATGCCGCCGCTTCCATTGCCCATCCCAATATAAGCCACTGGGTTTTAAACTGCATCGGAAAAATCAAAGTGACAAAAAACAGCAGTGAAGACGCAAAAAAGCCGACTCTGCTTTTCTGAAATTTGTCTTCCATTTTGCCGAGCCGCAAAATATATAAAACCGCAAAACCATAGATTACGGCAAAAATCGCCGGAATCGCGCCTAAATAAGAAACAAGCGCCGGATTTTGTTTTGAAACCAGATATATCAGAAAACATTGAAGAATGCCCATGAAAGACGAAACCGCCCACGGCATTTTTCTGTTAATAATCTGTTTTTTCAGCAGGAAAACGACCGAAAAGAAAAATATAAAAACTATAAAATACAAAAGGCAGACTATTTTATGAACTTCCGGCGTATAGTAAAATGTTTGCCAGAAAAACTGCATAATAAACATTGAAACTGCGGCAAACATAAACCCGATAAAGTTTTTTGACTCGTTTATAACGGATAAAAATATGATAAACAGCGTTACCGCAAGACCCGATACTATGAACACGTCCGCAACAGCGGGCTTTGATTTGATTATTGCCGCAAGAAAAAGAACGAAAGTCGAAATGAAAAAAACATTGTATGCGCAATATAAAGGCTGCGACGGCTCATGTATAAATTCGATTCCCAAAAATTTTGCCGCTTGCGCGCCTTTTTTCTTTAAAACTGCCGCAAGCGTAAAAACGCCTAATGCAAAACCGACGGTTATTCCGGCAAAACTTATTTCGTCAAAAGAAGAAAATCTCGTTGATACAAGCCATGCAAAAATAGTCGTAAATATTGCAAAAACGCCAAGGAATCCTGTAAACTTGTCATTGATCATTTCCGCATACGCTAAAGCAGAAAATGCCGCAATCATTGCCACAGCCCAAAAAATTAAATACACAAAATGAACTTTTATCGTGCAAACTGCTAAAACAAAAAGAAGAAGCGCCGCAAAAATCCCATAACTTTGCGAAAACTTAATTTTTTTCTTATAAGCGTTAAAAAACGGCAGAACGGAATTTAAAAGGAAGAAAACAAAACACGCGGCTAAAGCGATGTACAGGGAGTTTTGATTCAATTTAATAATAGTCCAAAACAATAAAACCGTAAAAGAAACGGAAGACGCAAAAGCGTACCAATTCCCAAAATATTTATTATCATTAATTTTAATTACGAAAAGGCAGAGATTTATTATGCACAAAAGAGCTAAAGGCAGATACGCCGTTTGTGAAAATAAAGAGAAAACAAATATAAAGGAAAGCAGATTATATATGAAAGGAACTATCCTATAAAAAGCAGACTTAAAACTGCATTTTTTTATGCAAAATGCCGCAAAAGCCGTAAACAGCGCGCAAAAAGCTGCATACACAGCTGTTGCTTCATGAACTCTATCGAACATGAACCCGTTGATTCTTTCAAGTCGTAATTTATACAAAATTATATACACGCCGGCAGCTGCAAGACAAACCAAAAATCCCCAATCCTTTTTAACGGCGATCACCATTATCGTAACTGTAATGACCGCCATATAAACCGCAAGCGGAACTATCATACCGCTGCCCGTTGAAAGAAGTACCGGCGTCAAATATCCGCCTATTCCGGCAAGAACCGCGATATATTTTGCATTTTTGCCTACTGCGATCGCAAAAGCCGCCGCGGAAGCCGTCACCATAATGATAAATGTGCTGATAAAACCGAACATATGATAAATATTTCCTGCGGCAAAAGCGCAAACGTATATAAAAACTATTCCTATGGCTGAAAGCGCGTTTCCTGTAGTTTTCAGCTTTTCGCTTTTAGTCAATACTCCGGCGCATATTAACGCAATGCCTGCTAAAAAACCCGCGTTCACTCTCATTGCGGGGCTTATAAACATGTTATCTATTGCATATTTAGTAAAAAATACTATTCCCAAAAAAGCCGCAAAACCGCCAACCCACGCAAAAAGTTTTACGCCCGTAAAAATTTCCCAGTTTATTGCGGACTTTTCCGGCTCTTCATGCCGGCTGGTTTCGGAAATGCTTATATGTTCCGTTTTGGGAGTTTCTTTTTTTGGCAAATCGCTAATTTTTTCCGTTTGAATTTTCTCGGGCTGCTTCTGTTCGGCGTTTACGGAATTTTCTTTTTGTAAATCCACAACTGCAACAGGCGCGGCTGCGCGTGGTTTTTCAGGCAAAATTTGTTTATTTGCCGTTTGCTCCTTAAAATCTGTCTTTTTATTTTTCAGCTCTTTTATCTTTTTTTCAATATCTGATATTCTACTGGTCAAATACAAAACGTACACAAAAAGAAGCACAATAAGTAATTTAATACTAAGCATATCCAACTCCTTCATTATTTTTAAACATTATAGTAAATTATTCATACCGAAATTGACTAAAACCGGTTTAGTCTTTGCAGCCGGATCTTTGCAGACGGCAGACTAGAAAGGCTTTGTTCCTTGAAGTTTTTTTTGAGAAGGATTGTTATTTGTATAAGACGATAAAGACTCTTGAAGCGTCATATTTTTTTCTTGTAAGTATCTCTTGACAATGTCTTCTTTTGTTGTTATCATATTTTTAGAAAAGAAGTCTGAGCCTTTAAGGATCCCGGCTCGATGCTCAGAGAGATCATGCGGGTAATCTTTAAGGGCTTTTTCTTTGTCTATGTATATTAAATTCTTTACATTTCTATTAAAAAATCTTTTTAAATCATCTTTTCTATAAATACTTCTTATGTTATATCCGTCTTTGTATTCTTTTACCGCAACAATTATCGGTCTTTTTTCTTTCCCAATGTCAGTTTCTACAATTTCAAATTCATTTGTAACAATGACATAACAATCTTTATCTTTAGTTTTTTCAGAAGACGAATGTAGTATCATCAATGGGTCAGCAAGCATTTCTTGTAATTTATTTTCTATAAGGTCAAACGATATATTATGGCTTGGAGCAAGCTTTTGTTTTATATCTAAGAGATGTTTTGGTATAAAAAAGTAACCTTCTGTAAGGTTTATATATTTAAAAAATTTTGGAGTCTTAGACAAACGAGGTAAAAAATCTTTAGACAAGTTTCCTCTCAAGAACATGTTAATCTGAATTTTATAATTATCGATATCTTCTTCTTCAACAGAAAAAAGCTCTTTCTTGAACATATGTCCTCTGATTATTAGATTTATATTATTATATCATTTTCTTTTTCTCTTTTTATTTTATTTTGTTAACTTTCCTGACTTTTTTGCTCTTATATTTTTTTGATTTTTTGCATTGCTTTAAAATCCAAATCAAGTTGTTTCATAGCATTACCTATATATATTGTCCAATCTCAATGTTTAAATGTATCTTAATAGATTTAATTTTGACAAAAAATCGGACGGGCATTATCTAAAAATGCTAAAATACGAATATTATGCAGATAAATGTTTCAAATATCCAGATACCGTATGAAGAGCTTCTTATGCGGATAGGCTACGGAAAAACTTCGCCGGCGCCCGATAAAAATACGCAAACGCTGATTTCCGAAACGCTTCAGACGGCAAAAAGGCTTATAAAACCTAAAGCTGCGGTCGTTTTTTCAAACATACAAATAAACGGAAACGTAATTGATTTTGAAAGCGGGTTCCGCATAGAAAGCGGTTCGGTTGCAAGAGTTCTAAATAATTGTTTCAAAGCATACGGCATTGCAATAACCATAGGCGCGGCTTTGGAGAAAAAAAGAAACGACTTGATTGCAAAAAAAGAAACTTTACAGGCTTTTCTGCTGGATTGCGCCGGTTCAGTCGCGGCTGAAGAAGTCATAAAATCGGCAAATTTTCAAATTAAAAAATTCGAAGAGTCGAATAATAACATAACGTCAAAAAGGTTTTCTCCGGGGTACGCGGACTGGAAACTTGAATCTCAAAAAAAATTTCTCGAATGGATAGGAGCTTCGGCAATAGGCATTTCGCTCAGCAATGCCTGCCAGATGTTCCCCGAAAAATCCGTATCGGCAATAATAGGAGCGGCAGCGGGCATTTCCGCGAAGTGAAAGTGAAAAAAAATATGGACAAACAAAAATTTTTGAATTTGCTTAAAACCAAAGTTCTCATAATGGACGGCGCAACCGGCACCCAGCTGCAGAAAAAGAAATATCTTGACGACGTAGAAATACCGGAAGAATTAAATATAAAGTTTCCGGAAAGAATTTCTGAAATCTACTCTTCATACGTTAACGCCGGGTCGGACATAATTTTGGCCAACACTTTCGGCGCAAACCCCATAAGGCTTAAACATTACAATCTTTTGGAAAAAGCTTCCGAAATAATAGGCGAAGGAATAAATCTTGCGCGTAAAGCCGCCGCGGGAAAAGATATTATTGTGGCGGGCGACATTTCATCGCTAGGCGAGTATATCGAACCGCTTGGAACGCTTTCTTTTGACGAAGCTTATGAAGCTTTTGCTTTTCAGGCGGCAATGATCGCAAAATATAATGCCGACATAATAATTATAGAAACAATGCCGGAAATAAAAGAACTCAAAGCCGCCGTTCTTGCGGCAAAAGACAATTTTAGCGGCGCGGTTGTCGCGCAGATGACTTTTTCTCAGGACGGCATGACTGTTACCGGAAGCGATATTTTAAGTTTTGTAACCATGGCGGAAAGTCTCGGGGCGGATGCCATAGGGCTGAACTGTTCTGTCGGGGCAAAAGATTTGGCGGCTATGGCTAAAATTCTGCGTGAAAATACGGCTCTTCCGATATCTTTCAAACCGAATGCCGGAATGCCGACGCTTATAAACCGCGAAACCGTTTTTCCGGGAACGATAGAAGAATTCATTGAATCAAGTCTTGAAGCGTATTCCTGCGGGATAAACATGTTCGGAGGCTGTTGCGGCACAAATCCGGATTATATAAAAGCGCTTTCAAAAGAGTTGAAAGATAAAAAACCGGTTTGCGTAAACGTAAAAAAGAAATTTTTTCTCTCTTCAAGAAATAAAGCTTACGATATAAATTCAATTAAAAGACCGGTTATTATCGGCGAAAGAATAAACCCGACCGGAAGAAAAAAATTTCAAGAAGAACTTTCCGCAGGAATTTTTTCACTGGTAAAAGACGAAGCCCGTTCGCAGGCGGCAGCCGGCGCGAACCTTCTTGACGTAAATATGGGCGTGCCAAATACCGACGAAGTAAAACTTTTGACCGAAGCCGTAAACAAAATACAGGAAATAGTTTCCGTTCCGCTGTGCATAGATTCTAGCGATCCTAAAGCGTTGGAACAGGCGGTAAAAAACTGCGCCGGAAAACCGTTGATCAATTCCGTTAATGGCGAAAAATCCAAACTTGAAACGATAATGCCGATAGCAAAAAGATACGGCTGCGGCCTTATAGCTTTAACTACAGACGAAAACGGGATCCCTAAAACTACTCGGAAAAGGCTGGAAATAGCGGTCAAAATTTTGGAAGCGGCGGACAGATATGGAATTAAAAGAGAAAATATAATTTTTGATTATCTTGTCCTTTCCGCGAGCGCCACGCCGGAACAGATTTCCGAAACGTTAAATGCCGTAAAAGAATCCAAAAAACTTTATCCCGAATGTAAAATACTTTTCGGCGTTTCTAACGTTTCTTTCGGTTTGCCTTCGAGGCAGACGATAAATTCGACTTTTCTTAAAATGGCGCTGGAAGCCGGTCTGGATTTTGCGATAATCAATCCGCACGAAGATTGGAATATTTCCGACCCGATTGCAAAGAATTTGCTTGATAACAAAGATCCGGGCGCAAAAAAGTATATGGAAGCTTTTTCTTCATACAAAAAGCCCGCGCCCAAAGCCGAACAGGAAACGCTTCCTGCGGGAAAGCGGCTGTATTTTGCGGTTCTCAACGGAAATAAAGAGTCCGTGCCTACGATAGTTTCAAAAATAATCGAAACCGATGAAAATCCTTTTAATGCCGTAAACGATAACGTGCTTGAAGCTTTAAATTTGGTCGGCGACAAATTTGCCGCAAAAGAATATTTTCTTCCACAGATAATAATGTCGGCGGAAGCGGCGCAAACCGCTTTTGCCATAGTAAAAAATACGCTCAAAAAAGACATTGCTTCTTTGACGGACAAAGTCATAATGGCGACGGTCAAAGGAGACGTTCACGATATAGGCAAAAACATAGTCTGCGCGGTTCTTGAAAGTTACGGATTTGAAGTCATAGATATGGGCATAGACGTCGACGCGCAGGATATTGTGGACAAAGCGCAGGAAATAAAACCCATAGCCATAGGCCTTTCGGCGCTTATGACAACGACAATGCCCGAAATGGAAAAAGTCGTAAAAATAAGAAACACGGCGCACATACAGCCAAAAATAATAATCGGCGGAGCCGCCGTAACAAAAAAATACGCGGACGAAATAGGCGCAGACGCTTACGCAAAAGACGCGGTAGAAACGGCAAAATACGTCAAATCCCTACAGAAAAAGCCTTTGCAGGGTGCTTGCACACGGCAAACTAAAAAAGCCCCGTTCCTTTAGTATTTGTCGTGTCGTAATTCCCCTCTACGGAGGGGTGGCCGCGACAGCGGTCGGGGTGGTCGTTGCCGTAGTTGTTACCGTTTCCGTTGTTTTTGTCGTTGTTGTTCTAATATGCCGTGCGCAAGCACCTGGAGGTAAAATGAAAAAAATAATGTTGTTTTTCTTGGCGGCAGGACTTATGATTGCAGGCTGCGGCATTCCGAAATCTCCGGAAAGCGTTGATCAGGAAATGTCCGGAGTATATAAAAGAACTTTTGACGGAGAAAGAACCGCCGTAATTATCGCCGGCGCTCAAAACAATGTAGAACTTCCGGAAATAAGCAATTTTAAAGAGTTCATCGAATGGGCAGACCAATCCGGAAATATTTATCCCATGGATTTCGGCGACGAAACAAGCCCGATGTACATAAAAGGAAGAAACGCAATAACGTATATAGCCATAAGAGTTCTTCCCGGAAAGTACAGTTTAAACAATTTTTTGATAAGGGCGGCAAACAGGCAGTATTATGGCGAAATAGATTTTAAAAAGCGTTATGAAGCGTCTTTTGAGGTCAAAGCCGACGAAGTGATTTTTATAGGCATTCTAAAAACCGTTTTTGAAGGCGTTCCGGCAGAATATTTGAACCGCGCGGGACATACGAAAATAAAAGCCGCAACTTATCTTGAAAACGGAAAAGAAGATTTATATAAAATTACGGATTTCTATAAAACTATTACAAGAAGTCAGGTACAAACTAATATAATGTATTGGAATGACCCAAAATTTTCAAAAAGCGAGATCCTGCTTTTAGAACCCGTCCCCCAAAAATAAGCACCACTGAGCAAATTCATTTTATATTTCTATAGGGTTTCTATAAAAACATTAAAACAAATTTTACAATGCAATGGCATTGTAAAATTTGTTTTCTTTGAATATATTTATAGATTTAGTAAAATAGCTCAAGTTTACTATTATTGTAAAATAAGGAGGCGTTTAATTGCAAAAATCATTCAGACCTATTCTTGCGGCAATGTTTTTTTTGTCAGGCATGTGCAGTCTTATCTATCAGATAGTGTGGATAAGACTTGCATATTCGCATTTCGGCGTGATTTTACCGGTACTTTCAGTAGCCATATCCGTCTTTATGCTCGGGCTTGGCTTAGGTTCGTGGCTTGGCGGAAAGTATATAGACATATTGTCTAAAAAAACGAATATAAAATCTGCCGTTTTTTATGGGCTTTCCGAAATATTGATCGGTACGGGAGCCGTTCTTATCCCGCTTTTATTTTCTATCGGACAAAAACTTCTTTTGGCAACGGGACAAACAAATTCGGTCACATATATGCTGTTGTCGGCTTTGCTTTTAGGAATTACTATGCTGCCATGGTGTATCGCAATGGGAACGACTTTTCCTTTCATGATGTCTTTTATCAAACAAACTCCTTTTTCCGAAAAATCCAGTTTTAGCTTTTTGTATACGGCAAATGTTATAGGTTCGGTCGTAGGAGTTTTGTTTGCGGTTATTTATGCAATAGAAATTTTCGGATTGAACAATACCTTGTATATTACTTGTGTAATAAATTTGCTTATTGCAAGCTGCGCTTTTTATATTTCAAGAATATTGACAAAGCAGCCCGCGCGGCAAACCGACGCTGTCATAAATGTCAAAACTTCGCATTTATGGAAAATTGAAATAAGTCCGGTTTTCTTAAAAATCATTCTTTTTATAACGGGATTTGTTTCGCTTGGGCTTGAAATAGCGTGGACAAGAGTTTTTTCTCCGGCGCTCGGTACTATGGTTTACGCTTTTTCATTTTTACTTGCGGGCTATCTGCTGGCTACGTATTTGGGAACTCTTCTATACCGAAAGCATATAAAAAACGGCAAAATATTAAGTTTGGGATTTCTTCTGTCGGCGCTTGCCGTTTCATCATTTCTTCCGATAGTAATTAACGATCCGAACTTGTTGTCTCAGGGAGTAGTGGTAAATACTTTCGATATAACCAGAATTTACAAATTTCTCATTCAAATTACGCTGACAATTTTTCCGGTATGCATGGTTTTGGGATATTTGACGCCTTCAATAATAGATTACTATTCGCAAGGCGACGAAAAAAAAGCCGGAACAAGTTACGCTATAAATGTTCTCGGCTGTATTTTAGGGCCTTTGGCAGTCTCTTATATTCTTTTGCCGCTTATAAGCACAAAGGCTGTTATGATAATAATGTCAATGTTGTATATAGGTTTATTCGTATTGTTTATGAATAAGGTTTCAAAATTTTTGACTTCAATTACTTTACTTCTTGTGGGAGCGTTTTTATTTATTTCGGTATTTTATACGACGACTTATGAATTTCCTTTTCTAAAAACCGAATTTAAAAATCAAGTTACGGTTTACAGAGATGCCACGGCTACGGTTCATGCCTATAAATATGACAAACACGAAGCAGTACTTTTAGTCAACGGGTTTGGAATGACAGGCTTGTCGACTATAACAAAAATGATGGCGCATATTCCTCTTGCCATTCATGAAAATCCTAAATCCGGGCTTGTAATATGTTTCGGCATGGGAACCACATATCGGTCTATGCTGTCGTGGGGTATAGAGACAACTGCCGTTGAACTTACTCCCGGAGTGGTAAAATCTTTTCCAATTTTTCATGAAGACGCAAACGCGGTTCTCAACGATCCCAAAGGAGAAATAATAATTGACGATGGGAGAAGATATGTAATGCGCACGAATAAAAAGTTTGACGTAATAACGATAGACCCGCCTCCGCCCGTTGAGGCTTCCGCTTCCGCTCTGCTTTATTCGAGAGATTTTTATAAGATCATAAAAATGAAACTTAATGAAGGCGGTATTTTACAGCATTGGATTCCGTTTGAAGATTTTTCACAATTAAGCGTCTTGCGCGCCATTATCAAATCTATTACTGAAGAGTTTCCTTATGTGCAGTACTATGTTTCTATCGAAGGCTGGGGCATTCATATAACGGCTTCAATGTCGCCCATAAAAGAATTTTCTCCGCAGGAATTAAACATGAAGACTCCCGAAGCTGCAAAGAATGATTTGACCGAGTGGGCGCCAGAGAATTCAAGCGATGTTATGTACAAAGTTGTGCTTGAAAGAAAAGTTAGTGTCAAAAAACTGCTTGAAGGATGGACAAAAAAAGAAATTATCACCGATTCCCACCCATACAACGAATATTTTCTTTTAAGAGAAGCGGAATTGTTTTAAACGATAAGATAGCAAAACGGCAGAACATTGAATTTATTTCATGTTCTGCCGTTTTGTCGTTGTAAACTGATTATTTGTTACTCTTGAGATTTTTTCAGCGCTTGATCTATGTCGGCTATTATGTCGTTTACGTTTTCTATGCCTATGGAAAGCCTTACATAATCCGGCGTAACGCCGGTCGAAAGAAGCTCTTTTTCTTCAAGCTGTGAATGAGTCGTTGTCGCAGGATGTATTACCAGCGTTTTTGCGTCGCCGACATTTGCCAGATGCGTCGCAAGTTCAACTGAATCTATAAACTTTTTGCCGGCTTCTTTTCCGCCTTTTATTCCGAACCCTACGATAAATCCGCCCTTTCCGCCAAGATATTTTTTGGCTTTTGCATTTTCTTTGCTGCTTTCAAGTCCCGGATAATTTACCCATGAAACTAAAGGATGTTTTTCCAAAAACTGCGCGACTTTTAAAGCGTTTTCATTATGTCTTTCGGCTCTTACGTGCAGACTTTCAAGACCCTGTAAAAGCAAAAATGCAGCGTATGGCGACAGAGCCGCTCCGGTATCTCTTAAAATTCCGGCTCTGGCTTTAAGAATATAGGCAAGATTGCCGAAAGCTTCCGTAAATTTCAAACCGTGATATGCCGGATCCTGTCCGGAAATCAAAGGAAATTTTCCGCTTGCCCAATCAAACTTGCCGCCGTCAACTATCAGCCCGCCTAAAGTCGTCCCATGTCCGCCTATGAGTTTTGTGGCGGAATAAACAACAATGTCCGCGCCATATTTTAAAGGTTTAAAATGATACGGAGCTACGGTATTGTCTATTATAAGCGGAAGTCCGGCATCGTGCGCTATTTTTGCCAGCGCTTCAACGTCGGCTATATCAAGTTTTGGATTTCCTATGCTTTCTGCATAAACGGCTTTTGTTTTAGGCGTTATGGCTTTTTTGATAGCGTCCAAGTTTGCGGAATCCACAAAATTGACTTTTATCCCAAACTTGCTTATTGTATTTGCAAAAAGCGAATAAGTGCCGCCGTAAAGATTGTCTGCGGAAACTATCTCGTCGCCGTTTTGCGCCAAAGTAAGCACGGCCGCAGTAATTGCCGCCGCTCCGCTGGCAAAAGCCAGCCCCGCCGCTCCGCCGTCAACTAAAGCTATTCTTTTTTCAAGAATATCGTTTGTGGGATTTGTAAGTCTTGAATAAATGTTGCCGAACTCTTTGAGTCCAAAAAGATTGGCCGCATGTTCCGCATTGTTAAATTTAAAAGACGTTGTCTGGTAAATAGGCACCGCTACCGACCCCGTAATAGGATCAGGCTGCTGACCGCCGTGAACTAAAAGACTTTCCGTTGCAAGTTTATTATCTATTTTTGACATTTGTTTTCTCCTTTTGAGATATATTATTTTTATTATTGTTTTGTGTACTGCCGCCGGATTTATATTTATTGTATTTTGCGCATTCGCGTGCAAACGCGCATTCGTCCGTTAACAAATGAAAACGGGATAGTTTTAAAAAAATCTTTTTTGTTGGTTTTAAAATTTGACATTAGCGAGCCTCTTGAATTTATGATTTAAACGAATATCTTCAGCAACAAAAGATATGCATTCGAATCAAGCCTTCAAGAGCTGTGATCGAAGAGAAGAAAACTGCATTAGAATGGAATTTTTGTAATAGTTTATTCATATTTTACAACACGCCTATATGCCGCTAATAATATAAACTTTTTTAATTTTTGTCAAACGTTCGAGATGACAAACGCATGAAAAAAGCGGCTAAGTTGCCATTGACCCGCTTAAATTTTCTTCCGTCCATACCGTCAGCCGTAAAAAATTGCTCCTGTAAGATCGGATATTTTTTACAAATATAGATTTTCTTTGATAAAATTTCACATAAATTTCACTACATGTTTTCAGCTTTAATACTATAAAATAATATATAAATATAAATACATAGTTATATTCATCAATAAAAGAAGCTATTATTTTATATACAGAGGATCTCTAAAAATCGTAAAAAAGTTCAAATTCAAATCTTCGTCATTAGCCCGCTGATTTGTATTTAACATGGATCAACCCGTAAGCAAGTACCTGCAATAACAATGAAATTATGAAAATGAACGGATTTATTTATCACTACTCTTTTTTCAAGAAATCTGCGTCGGCAATTGCCGCGGCGTTGGTTTTCTTTATTGTTTTTAACGCTTTAAACCTTACGGTTTTTTGCGAACATTATATTTATGCGCAGCAAAAAAGAAATATTGCGTTTAGCGCAGGAAATAAATTGGAAAATGTTATAAGCAATGTAAATTTTCATATAAAAATTATGGATGAGATTTCCAAAGGAAAAGGCTCTTTTACGGACAAAGAAAAAGAGAATAAAAACTCGGATAACGTATATATGTTTTTATATGTTTTGGCTGCTGCTATGAAATATACGAAAAAACAGGCCAAAGTACTAAATAAATTTATATTTTTAAACATGTCGGATAGCGTATATCCTGCTTACGTCAAGATCGGCAATTATTACAAACTGCCGTATATAGACGGTATTTTGATGCGAAAGCGTTCGCAGTCGTTTAAAATTTTACTTCTGGGCGCAATAATATTTCGATCTTTGCCCAGAGGCGTTTCTATTATATCAACAATAAAAAATAATAATAAAAAAGCCGGTAATTGAAAGCGGTTCTGTGTTTACAGAACTGTTTTTTTTGCCGGTAGGAGAAAACAATGAAAGCAATTAACAACTTTTTAAAGAGGTTCAAAAGCTTAAATCCCGAGTCGCTGCTTAAATGGGTCAAAGAATTAAACGCGGTAAAGATTTTAGCTTTATTTGCGGTCAATTGTTTTCTTCTTACGGGCGTATATGGGCAGGCTGTTTCCGAAGTTGTAAATGACATAAGAGACGCGCGCCAGTTTAAACAGATATTTGAAGGTTTTGCCCTTCCTTATTCCTACGGTAAAATAACGGCTTCCAAATATAGCGGAAGCGATACCGTAATAATAAATGTACAGGATCTGCATTCCCATCCGGAAGTCCAAAAGAATATAAGCAATATCATAAAAACTTTTGATAAAGAGTTTAACGTAAATAATGTTTATCTTGAAGGCGCTTACGGCGAAGTAAACACTTCATGGCTTTCCGCAATAAGCGACAAAAACACGCGCGAAGACGTTATGGACGCTTTGATGCAGGACGGCAGACTTACCGGAGCGGAATATTATTCGGTAATAAGCGACAGAACAAAAGTAATAAAAGGTCTTGAAGATAAAGACGAGTATCTTAAAAATCTGAAACGTTTCGGCGATATATTAAATTCGCAGGAAACCATAGGCCTTATTTTAGAAAGCATAAACGAAGATCTGCAGGCTGTTAAGAAAACTTATTTCAATAAAAGACAAAAAAGAATAGACGAACTTTCAAAATCCTATGCTGCCGGCGAAATAGAGCCGAAAAAGTATTTCACTCTGATGTATAAATATTCCGACAGGCTCGGGATAGATATTGACAGATACGAAAACATCAGAGCGTACGCAAAACTTTTGGACATAGGAAGAAGAATAGATCATGAAAGAGCAAGCAGCGAACTGCAAATGTTTGTTGTAAAGCTTAAAGAGATGATCCCGTACAGCGTTTATAAAGCTATAGTTGATTCAACGAACAATTTCAGCGAAACCGACAGGCTTTTCACAAATATTATCATGTTTTCCAAAGAAGCCAATATAAATTTAAGTCTAAATTTTCCGGAGCTTGAGAAATTTCTTAATTATTACCAGCTCAGCAAGAAAATCAACCCTTTGGAAATGATAAAAGAGGAACAAAAGTTTATAGATGAAATAAATACGGGGTTTGCTTCAAACAGCAGCGAAAGAGAAATAATACTGCTCACTTCTTTCTACAAATATCTTAAAGATTACCTTTCAAGCAAAATAACTTCCGACGATTACAAATATTACAAAGAAAACATAAGCGAATTCAAAAGGCTGTGGATAAAATACATTGACAACAGAAAACTCAGCCTGCTTGAAGATTATGAAAAGCTCAGCGATATATTTTATACCGTAAATACGGACAGAAACAAATACTTCATAGACAATATACAGGCAGTCAAACAAGCCGGAAAACTTCCGGAGGAAGAGTATGGCGCGGACGAAACCGACAAAGTAATAAAATCGATGAAAGACGCAAAAAATGTAAGCGTTGTCATTACCGGCGGTTTTCATACGCAGGGCGTTGCGGAAATGCTGGCCAATATCGGAATATCTTATATAGTGATAACGCCAAACGTAAGCGGCGGCGTACAATTTGCGGAAGATAAATATTATCAAATAGCCAAAGAGCAAAGTCAGACGCTTTTTAACGCTTTAGCCGTTTTGAATATCAGTCAGGTAAACCTTGACCAAAGGATCAGCTCGGTTATCAGCGCTATGAGCGCCAAAGGCGAAAAGCTTTCCGAAGACGTAATAATGAACAGAGTATTGGCCGAAATTATTAAAGAGGAAAATAAAGACGGACAGTTTTCGGCGGAAATATTTATTACCGGTAAAGATATAACTCTTACTAAAACTGCAAAAGAACAGGGAGACGCAAAAACGCCGCTGTCACAACAGTATAAATATGACACGCAAACCAAAAAATTTCTTTCCGTAGAAAGTATGTCTGAAACGCCGCAAAAAGCCGCTGCTGCCGACGCAAAACAGAAATCCGCCAAAAACGCTTTTATTTCAGCCGGCTTTGCGGCAATCGCCGCCGCAACTGCCATTTTCTCCGCGGTGTTGATTTTCGGAGCGGTTCCTTTGTTTTGGCCGGCGCTGATAATTTCCATTCCTATTGCGCTTGCCGGTCTGTATACGGCAGGCTCGGCGGTTTACGGAGCGCATCAGGGAATAGTTCTTGCCGGTCTTACGGAAGTCGGAGAGCAAAACCCGCATTTTAGCGTTATAAAAAGTATTTTGACCAAATTAAATTCTGCGGATAAAGATCTTGCCGAAAAGTTTGTCGCACGGATATTAACTGAAAGTGATTTAAAAGATATGGGCATTGAAGGAAAAACCGCGCTTGAGGTTTTATTGTCAAATGATAATGCTTTAAATGAAAAGATAAATAAAATTCTTGCCGATCTTAACGCTAAACATGAGTTTAAAAATAAAGCCGTAATGGAAGTAAAAAAAGATGAAAACGGCAATGACCGCATATATCTTAATTATGCCGCATTAAAGGGCAAATTTTTTGACGGCGAAAATGCCATTAAGAATAAAATATTACTTGAAGTTATAGCGCGTCACGAACTCAGGCACAGCACAAAAGAGATAGGAAATCGTCTGCTGCGAGGTTTTGAAGAATTTAGAGCTTTCCTGCCGGAATTTGCCGATTTGATTCAAATCTCCGCCAGAAATGCGAGAAATAAACTCGCCGCTGCAAGGTCTGCAAGAAAAGCCGAAGCTGAGAAGGCGGCGGCAAAAGATGCTGCGGATATTGCCGAAAAAGCCCCAGAACAACAGGAAGAAACTGCAAGCGAAGGCGTGAAAAAACAGACACCCGTGACAGTTTCGGAAATTGATTTTGTTAATAAAGCGCTTAATCCCGACAGCAATAATAAAGTTTTTGACGAGCAAAAAGACGGCATGTCTGCGAATACTGCCATAAGCAAAGCGGATAAAGAAAAATTGATACGGGCAGTTAAAATAATAGGCATTGAATGGGCAAGTTACTTTCTGCGCCGGCAGACTTTGGCGTATGGAAGCAGAGCATTTAACAGCCAGCAGACTCTGGATCAGTTGGTAACAATCGCAGGGCTGGTAAACGGCGACGGCATAAAACTCCCTACTTCTTCCGGAAAAACAGACGCGGCCATTGTTGCCAATGAAATACGTTTAAGTACCGGAAAAAGCGTGTTGTATTTGACCAACAGTGAAGATTTGGCGAAAACCGGTATCCATAAAATGATGATGGATCTATACGAAAATAAAGAAGAATTGGAAAAGCTCGGAGTTTTTAAAGAAAACGAAGATATTAAATTTGGTTTTGTTCATGAATCAGACGAAAGTAAAACCGGATTGTACACTTGGAATAAAGAAAACAACCGGATTGTTTTCACAAAAGCCGATAAGTCAATAGTTTATAGAGAAGCAAGAACCGTCGGCGGCTCTTCCGCAGCGGCATTTGCATGGGACAGACTAAAAGATTTAAATAGAAAAGACGGAGATGAAGCCACAATAAGCCGGAAAGAATGGAAATGGATAATAGACGAAGCCCACAAGCCCATGCTTCAGGGAGCCAACGACGACTTTTCCATGGCAGCCCAAAAAAGAAAAGACGCCGACATTATTAATATACAGTTAAGAGCGACATACGATATTGCAAAAAGCATGATAAAAAATAATAAAGGATTTAAACAAAAAGGCGAAGAAATAACAATTGACAAAGAAAATAATCCTTTAAATATGCTGTCCGGCATAGAAATAGACGGAGAATTATTAACCGGAAGAGCATTATTTGAAGATAAGTACAAAACGCTGCTGAAAGAAAAAGGCATAACCGCAACGGATGAAAATATGCCTAAAGATGAGATGATCCTGCGCGATATTAAAGACGCTTTAAGAGCGCAGCTCATATACAAATTAGGCTCTCAATATGACGTGGACAAAGATGAAAAAACCGGTAACTTGAAAATCAGGCCGCGCGACGAATATACCCACGAAGCAAGAGACGTAAACTGGAGAAGATTTCATCATCTTGTGGAATTATCTCTTGAAGATGAACTTGAAAAAGCCATAGCCGCTAAAACTGAACTTGAAAAAATCACAGCGGATAAAATTGAAGATACAATAAAGGCTAGAAAGGGCGCTCTTGAAGCCGCCATAGCTGATAAAGATCAAAAAGAGCCTGATAAAATCGTAGAGGCTAAAAGGAATGAGTTTAAAAAAGCTTTAATGGCGGCTATGACTAATAAAGAAGTCATAGAGGCAAACAACGAACTTGAAAAAGCGAAAGCAGCCGCAATGGAACATGAAAAAGTTATAGAGACTAAAAGTAATGAACTTGAAAAAGCCAAAGCGGATAAACTTGAAAAGGACATAGAGAATATAAGTAAACAACTTGAAAAAGCCATAGCCGATAAAAAAGAATTTGAAAGATCCGTAGCGGCTAAAATGGATGAATATAAAAAAGCTTTGCCGAAAGAAGTCATAGATGCAGAAAACGAACTTAGAGAAGCTATAAATGTTAAAAATGAACTTGAACAAGCCATAGAGGCTAAAAGTAATGAACTTGAAAAAGCCTTAGAAGCTAAAAAGAGCGGCGAAGGCGGATATGCCCAGTATGAACGGTTCATTATTGAAGGCGTTGATGAAGATAGTGAAAAAGAGTTTACGCATATACCGGTAGGATATTCCGTAGAAACCATGCATCTTTCGTCCATGTCTTTTAAAGCTTTGATCGATGATCCTGAAGTTACGGACAAAGACGGGGATGACGGCGTAGGTGCAATGAGCGCTACGCTTGAAGAAAGACCTTTCGAAAAATATTACGGTAAAAAAGTTTTAGTCGTAAGAAAAGAATCCGCTGCTGATTCGCGTGTAGTTTCAGCGCGTGTCAGCGAAAACAGCGAAAAACAAGAAGAAAACATTTTTGAGATCATAGACGATGTTAACACTATGGACGGAAAAAAAGGACAATCAAGAACATTGACTCTTTTAAGAGTCAACAGTTCCGGCAGGGCGGCGGAACTTGAGAAGCGGCTGAAGGGCAGGACTGAAGGGGAAGGCAGTTATAATGTCTATAATGCTTCAAATGCCGAAAAACTGCCGGAAATGGAAACAGGTCTTGTGCAGAAGTATTTCGACAGCTTGAGCGATAATAAAAAAATAGAGTTTCTTAGCGAGTATTATCCGGAAAGTTTAGCTTCATTATATTCTTTTTATTTTAGTACGGAGAGCAAAGATTTCTCTTCCATTGAAAACGCCGAAGAACGAAAAATAGCGGTTGAAGATGCTGTTGAAAGAATAAATATGATATTTAATAAATCAAATGATGAGTCGAAAAAAATCTTTATCGAATCTCTTCAGCTTGAAGCAAATCAAGATAAAATATTCAAAGCCATTACTCCGCAAACCGTTGAAGACGCAATAAGAATACTTGCCGTTGCGGCTCCCGGCTGGGTAGTTATAGGAACAAACTCTATAGCTACCGGTATAAACGCAAGACCAAGCGAAGATAAAGTTGAAAGATTCGTGTTGATAGACACTATTTTTGATAGAGATGCTTCCATACGCACGCAGTTTGAAAACAGAGGCGGAAGAGACGGCTCAAAAGCTTTTATTTTTACCGAATACAATTATGAAGACATACCTCAAGAAGAACAAACCAACCTCGACAGAGAAGAGCTGGCAGACTATATCGACGAAGAATATGGCATGGAAGATTCAGATGAGATGAAAATAAGAGCTGAGAAAATGCTTGCGGGAGGAGTATACAAAAATGGCAGCAAGGCCGAAAGAGATTTATTCATAAAATACATGAGAAAAAAGGGCAACTATTATAATGCGTTTGAAATCGGCGATAACGGTAAGGTTAAAACGGGCAAATACGGCAAAGCCAAAAGAATAGTTGAGATAATAAAAAATATACAGGACTCTCTTGCGGCAAGCAGCCTTGCCTCAAATGTGCAGCTGCAAAAATACGGATATTCATATTACTTTGATTTTATAAGAAAATATTCACTTACTATAAGAGACGCATATAAAAAAGATTCCAACGGGAAATGGATAGAAATATCCGGACTGAAAGGCATTCCCGAGTTTGACAGCCTGCAGGATGACGAAAAAGAGCATTTAAGGCAAACCCTTCTTGAGGCTTTAGAGGAACTGCAGCTTGAAATTTCTACAGCCCTGTCTGACGCAAATTATAATTTGGGAAACATTTTTTCAAACAAATTTTTTACTCTTTTATTCCAATACGGCGAAATTGACCAAAATACGGAAAAATTCGTACTCCTGGAAAAAGTAAGCCAAAATTTGCATCTTTTGCCTCTATTAGCTTTTGAAAAAGCGGTTCTTGAACGCGGCGAACCCCAAAAAAGAAACGTTTATCTTGCAAAAGCTCTTAATTTGGAAGAAGAGTTTAAGAAAAATTATAAAGCTGTGTATGAGAATGAGAGTTTATTGTTTGAAGACTACGTATCTAAAGAAGGCGCTTCTGAAAAGGAACAAGAAAAACTGAATAAACGATATCTGAATGCTTTAATTGTAAGATGGGCAGAAGGGGTTATTGAACAACAGAAGCAGAATGGAAATCTTGACAAAAATACGCTGGAAAAAGCAATTGATATTGTTCAAGATAGTAATTTTCAAGAAGACCGTAAATATATCGATGAAAACATAAAAAACGGAACTTTAATAGAAAAAAAGAGACTGGTATTTAAAGAAGGCGTTTCAAAAGGAGAGCAAGAAAGCTTGACAAAAGCGTACAATGCTTTAATAGAAAAATATGAAGACGTCGTGCGTTCGGTTGATAATCGGCTCGAAGGAGAGTCGAATATTCTATTGGGTATACGCAACGGAATAATAAATAAAGAAAAAGCAATGAAAAGCAAGAAAGGAGAAACGGCAGAAACAGAAACAAAATCAGCCGCAGAAGAAGCAGAAGAAGCAGCAGAAGAAGCAGCAGAAGAAGCAGAAGAAGCAGCAGAAGAAGCAGTAGAAGTAGAAGCAGAAGCAGTAGCAGTAGCAGTAGCAGTAGCAGTAGAAGTAGAAGTAGAAGTAGAAGTAGAAGTAAAAACAGAAACAGAAGCAAAAGCAAAAACAGAAGAAGAAGAAGCGGCAGAAGCAAAAGCTAAAGCGAAAGAAATTGATGAAAACAATAAGCTCGTAGCTGAGCATTTCAAAAAATATGCAGAAAAAGAAGCCCTTCGCACTTTTAAATTATCCGATAATTTCAAGGAAAAACATCCTGTAATCTCAAAATATGCGGAAAAGTTTTTAAACTTAAAACCTATTAAGTCTGCGGACAGATTTTTACACTCAAAAGGGTTAAATAAAACTTTAGGCTTTCTTATGAAGTTTTCAACTATACTGCTAAACGGAGTCGTAATAGCGGCATTGCTTGGTTATATTCTGCCGATAATGTCCGGCGCGGTTGTTGGCGGCATTGGTATCGGCGCAGGCGCTGCTGTTGCTGGGCCTGTTTTAGCGTTAGGGATAGCCGCTCTGCTTCTTTTTTTCGCGCTTGACCCGCTTGTAAAGAAAACAGAATATGAAATGCACTTAAACGGTTATGATACCGATTTAAATATGTATTCAAGAGGCGGAAATACAAAATATGCAAAAGGGGCATTTATATTTTGGGGTTCAAAAGTGTTTAGTTCCCCAAGTAAAATTCTTTCCATAGGCGCAGTGGCAATACTTGCTTTTGCAGTCATGTTCGCGCCTGTCATAGCAATGTATGGCTCCGTAATGGCGTGCGGCGCTTTGCTGTTAAGAGTAGTTTATCTATTATCTCATAGGCTGATAGGAACTTTTAAATTCACATCAATAAGAGGCATGGTAAGTTCTTCAAGTTCGCAGCAGGCAAAAATAAAAATCTTAACGACCGCCTTTATATCCGGCATAATAGCTTTTGTTACTATATTTGCCGCTTCTGCGGCTGTGGGCGTGGGCGCAACTGTTCTGGCGATAGCGGCAGGCATTTTAATTTTGACCGCATATCTGGCAACGCAAGTAAGAGGCGGCATTCAAAGATTATATGGCGACAAATCGTCTACCGGCGCGCATATGAAAATAAAAGGGGTCACGCTGCCTTTTTCAAAAAATACGTTTAAATACACCGCAATTGCCTTGGGCATTACTTTAGCGTTAGGTATAACCAGCATAGCGGCGGCAGGAGTATTGTTTGCTTTTTTACAGGCTTTATCCGGCGGAATGTTTTCTGCAATATTGATCATAGGCGTAGCCGGAGCATTTGCAATATATATGTACGGACTGTCTATAAATAAGCTTCTTAGCAATATCGGAGGCGGGAAGTTTATAAAGGCGAAAACAGTTTCCGCACTTTTTAAAATTTTTGTGCCGCTGGGCGCAATTGCTTTTTCAATGGCATTTTCAATTTTATTGTCTGCGGCGCAGGGCGCTTCTTTACCCAATATTTTTGCTGAAGGATGGTGGGCGGGGCCTGCTATGGGCGCAGGCATATCCGCGCTGTTCTTTGGTTTGGCGTCTAATGATAAAACCAGAGATTTTATCCAGATGGCGCTTTTGGCATTGGCGCCTGCAATATCTCTCGGGGGGAACGCCCAGCAGGCCGCGCCCATTGTCGTGCATGAGCAGCAGCAGAAGGAATTGACCGATATGGCGGCGAAGTTTAAGGTCGCCAATGTTAACACTATTGACGCGCTGCGCGAAAATTATGGCAGAAGAGAATTCTCAAAAGTGGAGAATTTGATCGATAAGTTTCAGGAAAACAATAAAATAGCAGCGGAGCAAAACAATATAAGCCAAGCAGATGCCGCTTACGAATATTTAAATGTGGCAAAAGGGCTTGTTAAACATCTTGAAGAAGCGCTCAGACAAAAAGAAATGGAATTGTCCGTAAAAGAAAATACGGCTAATACCGACAGTTCCAGAGCGGAAGTCAATGCGTTAAGAGAAGAAGTGGAGCTGATAAAGACAGAATCTCTGCCAAAAGCCAAAATGGTTCTTTTTGTTTTGGATCAAGTTTTTCAAAGAGAAGGCGGAGAAGATAAGGTTTCGGATGAAGCCAAAATGCGTGCAATGGATGAAGTCAACTCATATATAAAGTACAAGAAGTACAAAGAGATGCAGCAAAGAGCGGATAAAGCTAAGGCGCAGGCTGAAATGGTTGTTTTTACGGCTTATTCACCACAAGAAGAAAAACCTTCGGCCGCAGAAGAAAAAGAAACTCGCGATAATTTAGTTGAACAACCTAAAAAAGATGTTATTGAAGAATTTCTTGAGGAAATTGCTGTGCGCACAGCTAACGAGAAATTAAACAGAGAAGAAAACCCAATAAAAACTAATGAAATTGCTGGGTTAGTTGAAATAAATGGAGAAAGCGTATTAGGAAATATTCTTGAAATCGTTCCTATTGCAGTTCCTCAGATAAATGAAGAACATAACAGGGAAGAACGCGGCAATGCAAATAAAGAAGCAGAGGAGAAAATGAAAGCTTCTTTCAATAGCGCTTTGGAAGAATTTGCACGCGTTTCCTCTAAAGACGTTTCCGCGCAAGACCTTAAAAAAGCAAAAGAAAAAATCATTGTACATGCCGGCATATTTTCCGAGCATTTTGATGAAATGAATAAATTTTTTAACACTCTGGGAGAAGAAGCGAAAGAGCGCAAGAATGATATGGATTTGCTGGAGCAGCAAAAAGAGACGCTCTATAATGTCATAAGAATATTAAATGGAAGGGAAGCTGAGCCGGCAACAGAAACAAAAACAACGGAAGAAGACAAAAAAGAGGAAACTACAAAGAAAACTCAAAAAGGCGGCATAAATATCGTCAATTGCGCGGTCAACGCCATAGTATCGGTCATGAAAAACGCTCCGGGAGTTAACACCGCAGAGCGGGTTTCCTTGAAAGTTATAAATACGATGTTAGCAAGAAGCCAATCTGTTGAAACTTTTCAAGGGCAGCTGTCAGTGTCTATGGCTGATATGAAGACTGTTTTAAACGAAGGTTTGGCGCAAGGAAGCTCCGGCTATTATAATGCTTATAACCTTTCGTTTGAAGGTTTGCAAAGCGCATTGAGCAAAGACGGCGGCAGAGTTATTTTGCATATTTTCGCAAGTGAAGAAGATAAACGCTCCCAAGTAGGACGCTATGTATCTTTGATAAATGAGAAAGGTTCGGTATTTATTGATTTTGCCGCGGAAGCGCAAAGATCTTTTGTATGCAAAGTAACGGACGGAAAAATGAGCGGCCTGTCGGAATTTCTGGCAAAAAATTTCGCATGGGACGCAAATACGCCAAGCGCGGCTTTATCTTCGGAAAAAATTGAAGGAGCGGAGGAATTGGATAATGACGCTTTATCAAAAATAAAAGGCGCTGACAGAGTAAATTTGAATGACGTAGTATACATTGAAACTCCTAAAACTGCCGGAACTTTTACGGATGCAGATGCGGCAAAACAATCTCCGGTCAACAGTTTGTCAAGAAATGATTCCGGTTTTTCATCAAATGAGTACGGCTATCCCATATCCGGTACTCTTATGGCAGGAATGGAATCACTGGGAAGCTTGTCGGATCTGCTTCAAAAACCGGACGAAGGACTTAAGAAAGTCAGAGATTTTATTTATCAAAATCCGGCTTTTCAGCCTGCCGGCGTTCTTCTTGAAGCTCTTCTGGAGCAGTACTCTGACAACTCTTTATATAATCCTGAAAATGCCGCGAAAATTATTGAAACGCTGGACAAGCTTAACAATATAATCAGAAGGATCGAAACCAGCAAATATGCCGTTGAAGATTTAAGTTTTCAAGCCGGTTTTATGAATTTCGGAAAAGGCGGCGGGGCAGATTTCAACAATATTAATCTGGCTTCCGTTTTAGATATGCTTAGACGCACATTATATTATGTCGATCTTGGAGTTACGCAAAATGAAGCTGCAAAATTGCAGGATTTTATAGAGAAAACTATCGATAATAATAATTTTCCCATATCGTCAGAACTGGAAAAAATTCAAAAACTTAGAGATACCAACGGATATAAAGAACTCGTAAAGCGCTATAACAATGACGCGGGCAGAGCGTTTGACAGAGAAGTACTCGGTTTTGTTTTCACGAAAGAGCTTCGTGAGGATCTGCCGCAAAATTACACAATGAGCGATGATTTGCGCAATGCAATATTGGA
>JAISDI010000106.1 GCA_031264895.1 Endomicrobium sp.
AAAATACCGGATACGCGCTGCGCGTTAAGGGTTTGCCAAAAGAAGAAATCCGCGCCGCCGTTGCGGACGCTTTAAGCAAGGTCAGGCTGGACGGTTTCCAAAAACGTATGCCTTCGGAACTTTCCGGAGGGCAAAGCCAGCGCGTGGCAATCGCGAGAGCCATAATAGGACGCCCTAAAATTTTACTTTTGGACGAGCCTCTCGGAGCTTTAGACTTGCAGCTTCGCAGGGCCATGCAGGCGGAACTTAAAAGCCTTCAAAAAACGCTCGGCATAACTTTTATCTACATAACCCACGACCAAGAAGAAGCTTTGAATATGTCCGACAGAGTGGCCGTTATGCGCAACGGGCTTTTTGAGCAGATTGGCGCGGTTTCCGACATTTACGATTTTCCGAAAACCGCTTACGTGGCAAATTTTGTGGGAAACGCCAATGTTTTAACGGGAAAAATTTATTCCGTAGAAGGCGATAAAATAACCGTTTCTTATCCGGGCGGTTATTTTACCGCTTTAAAAAGAGAAAATGAGAACATTAAAGAGGGAGAAGAAATCAGCGCATCCGTGCGCAGCGAGTACGTAAACATTGTTCCGTATTATGAAAATCACCCGAAAGAGTCCGTCATAGCGACAGTGCGCAATAAAAGTTTTGCCGGCGGCCTTCTGCACATAACGGCGGTTTTGCCGGATTCTAAAGAAGTTACCGCAAGCCGCAGCGGAATAAATTCTTCCCTTGAAATAGGTGAAACAGCGGCGGTTTTTTGGGATTATAAGCGGGCTTTTACCGTTAAAGGAAGGCTGTATGAATCCTTTTGAAAAACGTTCCGGACGCATGGCTTTTGCGGCGGTTTTGCCGATGTATACGTTTACGTTCTTTTTTATTTTAGGGCCTCTGATCTATATGCTTGCCCTAAGTTTTATGCAAAGAGAAGGCGCATGGGGAGTATCTGCCGACTGGACTATTGCAAACTATATCAAAATTTTAAATCCGCTTTACATTTCGATTTTTTGGAGTTCTTTGAAACTGGCTTTGATAAGCACGGTTTTTGCGGTTTTAATAGGGTACCCGTTCGGATACTATATGTCTAAGCTAAGCCCGAAATGGAGAAACGCCGCTATGATTTTTTTAATCATTCCGTTTTGGACAAACGCGCTTATCAGGCTTTACGGGTGGATGATAGTTTTCAGAGCTAACGGCATTTTAGACAAAATTCTGATGAAACTCGGGTTTACGCAAGAACCTCTAAGGCTTTTATACTCTTATCCTGCGGTCGTCGTGGGAATGATTTATATTCTTGTCCCTTTTGTGATTTATGCTGTTTACGCAAGCGCGGAAAAACTTGATTGGAAGCTTATAGAAGCCGCCAGAGATTTGGGCGCTTCGCATTTCTGCGCTTTTAAAAGCATAACCCTTCCTCTTACTATGCCTGGCATTTTTTCCGGCGTGATTTTAACTTTTGTTCCTTCCATGGGCTTATATTTTATAGCTGAAATTTTAGGCGGAAGCAAAGTGGTTTTAATAGGAAACCTCGTCGAAGAAGAACTTATGAAAGCGCATGACTGGCCTTTTGCCGCAGCTTTAAGCGTCGGGCTGCTTTTGCTTACGAGCTTTTTCTTGTTCGCGTATAAAAAGCTTACGAAATCAGCGGCTTTGGAAGGACTGGTATGACTGCAAAAAACGCCAATAAATTTCAAAAAGCCTATTTGATAATTTGCTTTATCTTGATGTATCTGCCTATATCGCTTGTGATAATTCATTCTTTTAACTCGAGCAGAATAAGCTCTATTTGGGGCGGTTTTACTTTTGATTGGTATTCAAAATTATTTAAAGACCGCCAGATGTTCGAATTCGTTTATAACAGTTTAATTTTGGGAATTTTAAGCAGTTTATCGGCGGCGGTAATAGGGACACTTGGCGCTTTCGGAATGTCTAGCGCAAAAATACGCGGTGCAAAAACCGTAGAATATTTATCGATTTTGCCGATAATGATACCCGAGATAATTTTAGGGATGGTGTTTTTATCTTTCTTTTCGTTTTTATCTTTGCCGTTTGGAATGCTTACTCTTGTCATAGCTCATACCGCATTTTGCATTCCATACGTCTATTTGCTGGTAAAAGCGCGCCTTGCGGGTATGGATAAAAGATATATCGAGGCCGCCAGAGATTTGGGCGCCGGAGAAATAAGGGTTTTTTGGGACATAGTTTTACCTTTGGTTTCCCCCGCCATACTGTCCGGCATGTTTTTGGCTTTCGCAATGAGTTTTGACGATGTAATAATAAGCGTTTTTGTTACGGGCGTCAACTCAAACACTCTTCCGATAAAAATATATTCGCAATTGAAAGTCGGCATTTCGCCGAAAATAAACGCCCTCTGCGCTTTACTGTTTTTTGCCACCGTGATTTTGAGCCTGATTTCCGCATGGTTTGCTCAAAAACGCAGCGCGTTAAAATAGGAAAAATAAAGAGGAAGTTAAAAAAGGGAGGAATCAAAATGAAGAAAGTATGTTTAGCGGCAGTATTTGTTTTAAGCGCGGCTCTATTTTCGTCCGCAGCATTTGCGGCGCCGGCAAAAAACAAAGTTGTAAACGTGTTCACATGGGAAGGTTCGTTTGAGCAGGAGGTTTTGGACGCTTTCGAAAAGAAAACCGGCGTAAAAATCAATTATGTAAACTTTGATTTAGACGAGACCATGCTCGCAAAACTTCAAGCGGCCAAAGGCGGGGAATACGACGTAATAATCGCCGACGATTATATCCTTGAAACCGCAATAGCCGAAGGCCTTGTAAAAAAGCTTGACAAGAGCAAGCTTAAAAATTACAAAAACGTCAATCCTTTTTATCAAAAACAGTATTTTGATAAAAACGACGAATACACCGTGCCTTACTGCGCGGGCATTTTGTCGATAATTTACGACCCCGCTCTTACGAAAGTCGACATTAAAAGTTACGGCGATTTATGGAACAAATCGCTGAAAAATAAAGTCGGCATAATAGCGAGTTTCCGCGATATAGACGGAGCGGCTTTAAAAATTTTGGGATACGGCATTAACGACGGAGACATCGGCCATATTAAGGCCGCCGGCAAAAAGCTCAAAGAACTCGCCCCGAATATCCGCCTTATAAAAAATGACAATATGCACGAAGATTTGATCGCCGGAGAAATAGCCGCGGGAATAATGTACACTTCGCAGGTAACGTCGGCAAAGCTTGCAAAGCCTTCCCTTAAACTCGTGTTTCCTTCAGAGGGAACGGGTTTTAACGTAATATCCGCTTTTATTCCTGTAAACGCTCCCAATCCCGAAGCAGCATACGCTTTCATAGATTTTTTGCTTGACGCAGAGAACGCAAAAAAGAATTATGAGTTTATAGGTTTCTACAGCACAAATTCCGCAGCCGATAAACTTATACAGCCGCCTTATAAGGAGTTTCTGACTTTGCCCGAATCTTTAGACAAAAGCAAAATGGAAATACTTGAAAATATTTCTCCCGAAGCCGAAGCCGCCCACGAAGTAATTTGGACGGAATTTAAAAAAGCCACGGGAGTCAGCGTCAGCGAGTAACAAAATTATCATAACGCTCTTCTCTCTTGGTAATAAGAGAGAAGAGCGCGGACAATAGAATGTTTATTTCAGCGCATTGTTTGAAAATTTTTAATTCCGGAAGAAGCTAAACGGCATAGTCAGGAAAGTAGTTTTTTATCGTATATTGTTGAGATTA
>JAISDI010000049.1 GCA_031264895.1 Endomicrobium sp.
AATTTTCCCAAATTCTCGGAATCTCTGTTAAACGTAAAAGTACTGGTTACCAACCCTGCGTAAACAAAAGGACTATTTACCGTACTTGAAGCAAAAGATAAAGCAAGATCCTGCTGCTCTTTTATATTTTGTATTAACTGCAGCCCTTCGCTGTACTTAGCATTATCAAGATATCTTCTGTATACCGCAGTACCGGCTAAAGAAAGAATCGACACAATGATTGTAGTTATCACGACTTCTACCAAAGTAAAACCTTTAATATTTTTCATAATACCCTACCAATAAAAACAGCCCTTTGCTGACGCAAAGGGCTGTTTTTGTTAAATTCGATTACTCGAGACCTGTAGCATACGTAGTTACTTGTCCGCTTTCTACAGCAAGTAATTCCAAAACGATACCATTTGCCGGACCGTCAGTCATGCCAGAAACAATTGCGGTAAATGCTTTGTCATTACCTACATCCTTATTCTCAACTTCATATGTGTTGAAATATTTGTTAGATCTTGAATCAACATCAAGCTCATAAACATAACTCGTTGGATCAACTTTAAAATAGTTACCAAATTCGGCATAATAAACTTTTTCTGAAGTTGCAATCGAGCCTAAGAGAGCTTTAGCTTCAGTTGCTATGGCTTTCTTTGTGTATCCTCTGTAAATAGGTACTGCAACGATCGATAAAATACCGACAATAACGATAACGATGATCAACTCTACAAGTGTAAAACCTTTTGATTTTTTCATGTGTTTCTCCTTTTTTTGTTTTTTACTTTCTCACTAGATTAAGGATTCACCTCCTTTCCTAGTATATATTTAGTATGCGACAAGTATATAATAATGCTACAGAAATTGCAATACTTTTCTTATTTTTTTAATTCTTTTGCATAATGTTTAAATGCAAACTTATAAAAAAGAACTTGCGTATAAAACTATAATGGCAATATCAAAAAATGTCAATAGAAAAAACAAACCTTTACATTCGCCGACAAAATCATTTTGAGCACATATGCATATTTGTGTACAATACAATATATATAGTGCTAAATATTCACAAACTTTGCTTTTACGCCTTCAACTTGTTCCAGTTTTGCAATTAAATCATTTATATCTTTATCGCCGGCTTCAAGACGAAGAATAATTAGTCCGGCGTCGCAGCATTGGCCTTCGGCGTTTTCGTGGAGGCCGAGCCTCGTTTTGATCATGCAGCCGGCTTGGGTAAGAATCTGCTGTACGGTTACGGCTGTATCTTTTCTTTTTGCAACGGACAAAATTAAAATGTTTGCCATTTCAGGCCTCCTCTTTTTCTAATTCCCGTTTTATATCCAGCAATTCGCCTACGGTAACAATTTCATAACCTTTTTCTTTAAGTTTATCTATGAAATCCGCAAGAATGTTAACGGATTTCGTGTTTGAATCGTGCATAAGAAAAATTGCGCCGCTTTTTATTGCGCCGACATATTTTTCATACATTTCTTCGTCTGTAAGCTCCGTGTTCCAGTCGCATCCGAAATACCAGTTTATTACGTAATATCCGTTTTCTTTTGCAATTTGTATTGCGTCGCGTTTTGCATACCCGTGAGGATAACGCACAAGATAAGGTTTTACTCCGGCAGCTTTTTCTATTATTTCTTCAGCCTTTAAAAGTTCGTCTTTTATCTTTTCGGCTTTGTCTTCACCTTCATATTTGAAGAAATTGACGTGATCGTAAGTATGACTTGCTATTTCATGGCCTTCTTCGGCAACTTTCTTTGCCGTTGCGGGCTTCTTTGCAGCTCTGCTGCCGAGCATAAAAAAAGTGGCTTTGACATTTTTCTCTTTTAATATCGCAAGAATTTTATCCGTCGTTTTTCCCGGCCCGTCGTCAAAAGTCAGCGCGACTTTTTTCGATTTTTCCGTTCCTTCGGCATAAAAAACTTTATTTTCCGCAATACAGAGCGTAAAACAAAAAAATACAATGGTAAAAAGCAAAACTTTCCTCATTTCTCTATCCTTTTAAGCGCATTGTATCCTGCTCCTAAAATGATAACAAAGAAAATCAGGTCAATCAATATCAGAGCGGCTCCGTATTGCGTAAAAACCGCAGCATTATATCTCTTTAAATAAAAAAGTCTTAGCGGCTGCATTATTATAAGTATATTTACTATTATCATAAAAAACGAAAAAAGCATAAAAACAAGCCCGCCCAGCGAAGACTCTATCTGCGGAATGTTAGAATAATTGAATTTCGGGAGAATCGCGCCTATAGATACGGCGCTGCAGCTTATAAGGAAGGACATTGCCGCCGTTGCAGCAATCGTTAAAATAAAAACGGGCATTGAAATTCCCATCATATAATTTGTCGCAAACATCAGTATCATAGATACCGTAAAAACCGGCGCGCTGCCAAAAATTACCTTTTCAATAAAAAGTTTTAGCCTGCTAACCGGGCTTGTGAGCAAAAACCAGAAACTTTCACCTTCAAGGCTTATAAGAGGAAATGCAAGCCTCAAAGAAGCGGCGGTTGCAACAAACCATACAAGAGCGCAGTTTACCAAAGACATTGTATTGTGCATTTTTACGGTTTCAAAAGACAGTTTGTACATACTGAAGAGGTAAACCAAAACTATAGACGCAAGTATTAAAACCTGCGACCACTGGTTTGAATCTCTTATAAAAACTTTTACGTCTTTGTGAAAAATCGCAAGAACGGGGCTTCTTTTGACAAAAGATTTCTTTTTTATGTCGGAAGAAGCAAAAGCCTGTCCTTCGTTTAATCCTTCCATATAATATTTTTTTGCAAGAAATTTTATGACAAACCATAAAAAAACCGCCGCGAAAAAAAGCAGTCCCGCATATAAAAAAATTCTGCCGTAATCTTTTGATATAAGTCCGGTAACCGCAGAAGTATACCACCAGGAAGGCAAAAATTTTGCCGTAGGCGCGTCCAAGTATCCCAAATATTGCGAAAGAAGCTCAAATCCTTCCGAACTTACGAATTTTTCCGGCTGTATAAGCCTTACGAAAACCAAAACGAAAGTAAAAAATACCATGCCTATGATAAAAATCAAATTTCTTATTTTTGCCGCAGGGAAAAAACGCATTATGACGACGGTAAAACCTACCCCAAGAAAACTTGCGCACGCAAGAAAAGGAAAAGCAAAAACCGTAGATAAAACGTAAAACCAAATATCCGCATTTTTTACTATTCCCAAAGCCGACATGAAAGGAATAAGAGCGGCAAAAACCATCCACGAAGCGTAAAAAGAAGAGTTGGCGGCTTTAAAAGAAAAGATGTCTCCGGTCTTTATCGGGGAAGTCAAAAGCCACTTTATGTCCCTGCCGAAATATACCGCCGAAAAAGAAACTATAACTGAGGAAAGAGCGGTCATCAAAAAAGCGGTAATAAAGATTAACGCCATAAGTTTATTGACTATCAGAGGGCCTGCTACTGCGACGGAATTGATATATTTCAAAAATGCGTATGAAGCGCCGAAAATAATAAAAACTATATTTATTCCTATAAATATAAAAATTGCCGCTTTAAAATCATCTTTAAATTTTAAAGAATTCACGCGGTTTACAAACGAAAGAACTGAAATTTTTATAAGGTAACGCATTAGATATCTTCCGGCAAAACCGCGCCGTTAACGGCTCCGGTAAGGCGCAGATAAATCGATTCCAGATCCGAGCCTGATCCGTCTTTTTTGCGCAAATTTTCGAAAGTGTCCAGCTCAAGAATTTTCCCGTCGTTGACTATACATATTCTGTCTGCAAGTTTTTGCGCTATTTCCAGAACGTGCGTACACATAAATATTGTAGTCCCCTGCTTTGAAAGTTTAACGAAAAGATCTTTGACTATTCTGGCGCTTTTAGGGTCAAGCCCGACAAGCGGTTCGTCTAAAAACATAATTTCCGGCTTATGCAGCAAAACGCCCGAAATGACGAGTTTTTGTTTCATTCCGTGCGAAAAAGAATCGATTATTTCGCCCGCTCTGTCGCCTATTTCAAACATTTCCAAAAGCTCGTCGATCATTTTTTTTTGACGGCCGGAGGGAACTTTGTAAATATCGCCTACGGTTCTCATGTATTCGAATGCCGTAAGATACGGATAAACGTAGGGCTGATCCGGTACAAAACCTATTTTTTCTTTTATCAAGTCAATGTCTTTTACAATGTCCATGCCCAGAATGTTTACATGTCCCGAACTTGGCTTTAAAAGTCCCGTTAAAACTTTTACGGTCGTAGTTTTGCCGGCTCCGTTAGGCCCGAGAAAAGCAAAAATTTCGCCTTTTTTAATGTCAAAACTTATGCCGTCCAAAGCTTTAAAATCTCCGTATTTTTTTACAAGATCACGCACCTCTGCGGCATTTACGCTGCCCATATCATTACTCCGCTAAGCAGCGTGAGCAAGCCTGCATTTAATATCTGCATCCAGAAATTATCGTTAATAGGCCAAGGTACTGCTTCCACTATGGTCGCGATCAAAGCGCCCAAAAAAGCAAATTTCCAGTTAAATAAAAAAAGTCCTGCGGCAAAACACGCTATAAAACAGGCTATGCTTCCCTCAAGGCTTTTGCCTGCAAAAGTCTTATGTCTGCCAAACGTCTTGCCTGCGATTGCCGCTAAAGAATCGCCGAAAGAAAGATATAAAAAGCTGCCCATAACCATATACTTGTTATCAAAAAGTAAAACGGCTATCAAAGCGCCGGACAGCGTTCCTATAAGTCCGCTTATTTTTTTTGCTTCTTCTTCACGGTAAAAACCTTTAAAATATTTACAAAAAAATTCATTGCACGCTGGAATGTTAAATCTTAAAGTTTCAAGCAAAGCCACGACCGTAAGCGCTATAGCCAGACCCCATACGACGGTAGATTTTGAGAGATACCAGTATCCGAACACGTAAATCAAAGACAACAAGTGAAACCCTTTTCTTTTAAACTCATCTTTTGGAAACTTTACCATTTTAAACTGACCCCTGTTTTTTTAAGTTTTTTGAAATGCCGTAACTATCTGCAATATTGCCTCGTAAAGAAACATATATGAAGATACGATATTATCATACATTTCGCGGTAAAGATTTGTCAGATTGATTTCATCCGGAAAAACCAAAACCGTAAGAAGCGAAAAAACGACTACATTGACGGCAATTATAAGAATATACGAAAAGAATACGCCGTAAACTTTTAAATCCGGCTGTCCTATGTTTATTATGTATATTGTCAAAGCAATATGAAAAGCTATGGAAATGCCCGCAAAGAAAAGAAAGTACGAATATAAAAGCGTTATGTCCATAACCCAGCCGAGAAATAAATATATAACTATGATTGCAAAAGTATATATCGGGAAAAAATAAGGCGCAAGGGTTATCCAGATATTATCTTTTGTCAAAACGACGTGTCCCGACTCTTTTCCGACTTTAAATTTCTTTACTTTTGCGCCGCTTAAAATGCCCGCAAAAGCGTGCGTGAGTTCATGACCGAAAACATAAGTGCGCATGGGCTTGAAAAAAGCTATCTGAAATGCGCCATAACAAAAAATCCCCGCCCAAAAAGGAATATGCGCATTTGCGCCCGAACCCGCAAAATCCAAAAAATTTTTAATTAAAGTATATGCCGCCGACGCAACAAGCGGAACGGATAAAAATGCCGTAAAATTTCGTATAAATTTCATTTTATGATTTTTCCGCAAATAAAAAATACAGCTATGGCGTGTTCACGCCCTGAAAGATTTTATCTAATTAAAAAACTAAAAAAAAGTCCTTTGATTTTGATGATAACCATTTGATTTTATAATAGCAAACATACCTGTACCGTTCAGTTTTTAAAATATTTATTAAATTTTATTTTACAATGCTTTACGGAAATTATACGTCGATAAAAATTCTATAGTTTCTATTCGGGTTTTGCATTATAATAGCAAAAATGTACGCGCGCTTATATGTTTTAATTTTTACTTTTAAGATTATGAAATGATAAAAAAAATTATTTTTTCCTTTATTATCTGCATGTCATTTTACTGCATATTAAACAGTCAGGCAATGCCGTCGAATATAGGAAGACAGGTCTATTCCATTTTCAGCGATATCTATTTGGGAGCCAGCTGGTCGGCATCCAATGACGACGGCATATCCGCAAGATATTTAAATTGCAAAACTTATAACCAGACTTATGACAACAGCAGCAATATCATCTACGACATTGAGTCGAGTCCTTATATCATTAACAATGCCGCGCAGGCATGGGAAGGTTCAAAATATATAACTTTTACAGCCGGCGGAAATCAGGCTTTTTTTATAACTTTTAAAGGAAATACGATTGCAAGTAACATCGGAACGCGCGACATGAGCGCTTATTACGGCGGCACGATCGAATTTTACGTAAAAGACATAAATAATACCGACGCAACGAGAACGGGAATAAGAATAGGTTCAAATACGGACAGAATCGGATATATTTCCGATTTCGGATTTAATTCTTCAAAACCGTCCGGAGAGTGGCAAAAACTCACTATGCGTTTGACTTCGTCTTCCTACAACGGAGGATTGGAAGTTACTCAAAATGAACTTAAGGCGGTCTCGTCTCCTTTTTTGATCCATCTTCCGTCTAACAATAATAAAATATCCGTAGACAGTATTCTTTGGGTAAAACCGCAGCCTGTGCTAAATAGTAAAGCTTTTAAACTTTCTGTAAAAAACAATGCCAACAATTCGTCTGCCGGCAAAATAACTTGGTCTACGTCCACAATAATTCCCGGCGTAACCGCGTGGGTTCTGTCAGACCAATACATAGAATTGGACGGTCTTGACTACTATAAAGACGGCTGGAGTGTTCAGATATATACCGACAACAAATCTTTAAACGCTTCCTCACCTGTATATACAGGAAACATAACAAAAGACACAAATTCCGGAATGGTTGGAGTGTACAATCCCGATAAAATAATACCGATAAGATGGCGTACTGCAAAAGCTTCAGATTTAGTAAAATCTCTATATGATGAAAACTGGCAGGAACCTTGGGAACAGTTGAGGGACATATCGGCTTTTTCCGATCCCTCAGACAGAGGAGACGAAAGAATAAAATTTTTTGACAAAAGAGGTTACAAATGGAATGCAGTCCAAAGATATTATGGAGATTTGCCGCCCGATAAAAAAATAAGAATATATTTTTTGGCCGACATGAGACACGCGCGCAAAGGATTCAAATATAAAACAAGCTCGATAATATTTAATTTCTTTATCGAATAACAAAGAGGTCATAATAATGTATCCCGTATTTAAATTAGGATTTTTCGTCATAAACGCTTATACTTTTTTTATGATCTGCGGTTTTTGGATAGCGTTTGTATACGCAATGCTGATTTTAAAAAGCGTTAAAATAAAATTTCTGTCGGAAAACGATCCTTTTTATATTTTGATCTGCCTTCTGTTTTCTTCAATATTCGGAGCGAAAGCCGCATTTCTGATAGCCGAAAGGCCTGATATTTTTTTTGCAAATCCTTTAAGTCTTTTTAAAATATGGGAAAGCGGTTTCATATATTACGGCGGGATCATAGGCGCGTCATTATGTATTATCCTGTACTCAAAAATAAGACGTATTCCTATCAAGTTCCTCTGCGATACCTTTGCCCCAACTCTGCCTATAAACGTTTTTTTTATCAGAACCGGCTGCTTATTTGCAGGCTGCTGTTATGGAAGAGAAACGCTTTTGCCTTGGGGAATGAAGTCCGGCACGGATATTTTGCGCCATCCCACGCAAATATATGAAATGATCGGAGCGGCGGTACTTTTTTTATTTCTGCATTTTTACAATAAAAAGCATTTCGGGGAAGGAAAAATACTGCCTCTTTATTTTATCGGATACGCGGCAATACGGTTTATAGTTGAATTTTTTAGGGGAGACGAAAGAGGCGGATATTTTTTATCAATGTCGGTTTCACAGAATATTTCGATATTGGCGTTTGCCGCCGCTTTGATAACAATTTATGCAATAAACAAAAAAAATGCCGGACAAAGCAAACGGCAAAATTTACCGCCGTTATAATTTGACATACAACTTAATAAAACATACAATTTTACATAGTTATCAACTCTCCAAGCTATAAATTAAAACGAAACATTCGGAGCGGCAAAGAAGTCATCCGGGTTCGTAAAACCGGCAGATTTTTATTGCATATAGGAAACCGCAAGGCATAAAACGCCAAGCGGTAATAAAATGAAGAAAGGAGCATGTATGTATTTGAGTAAGATGTTCTCTTTAAAAAAGACGGCAGCCGCTTTTATTTTGGCGATTGCCGCTGCAGGTCAATCTTTTGCAAGCGAAGCTGATTTGGTAATACCTGATTTGGCTTCGATAAGTTTTTTTGGAAATATGATAAACGGAAAAAGCCTTTTGCTTTTTGGCTTTCTTATTTGTATTTTCGGCCTTTGTTTCGGCATTTATCATTTTTTGGGCATTAAAAACCTTCCCGTGCATAAATCCATGAAAGAAATATCGGAACTCATTTATGAAACCTGCAAAACCTATCTCATCACACAGGGCAAATTCATAATAATTCTCGAAGCTCTTCTTGCGGTTATAATAATAGTGTATTTCGGAGCATTACAGCATTTTGCAGCTTTTAAAGTAACGGCGATAGTTTTGTGCAGCATTATAGGGATTTTGGGCAGCTACAGCGTTGCATGGTTTGGCATGAGAATAAACACTTTTGCAAATTCCAGAACGGCTTTTGCAAGCCTTAAAGGCAAACCTTTCCCCTGCTATGCCGTTCCGCTGAGAGCAGGCATGAGCATAGGAATGCTTCTGATAAGCATAGAACTTACCATAATGCTTGTAATTCTTCTTTTTATACCGTCGGATCTTGCAGGCCCGTGCTTTATAGGTTTTGCAATAGGCGAATCGCTCGGCGCTTCGGTGCTTAGGATCGCAGGCGGCATTTTTACAAAAATCGCGGACATCGGTTCTGACCTTATGAAAATTGTTTTCAATATCAAAGAAGACGATGCCAGAAATCCGGGCGTTATCGCGGACTGTACCGGCGACAATGCCGGCGATTCGGTAGGCCCGACAGCCGACGGTTTTGAAACTTACGGCGTTACCGGCGTGGCTTTGGTGACGTTTATAGTTTTGGCGGTAAAAGACCCGTCTCTTCAGATTAAACTTTTGGTATGGATTTTCGTAATGCGTTTGATAATGCTCATAGCAAGCGCTCTTTCTTACGCGATAAATTCAGTCATAGCAAAAGCCAGATACGCTCTGTCCGACAAAATGAACTATGAAGCTCCGTTAACTTCGTTGGTATGGATAACTTCATTGGTTTCGATAGCTTTTACTTTCATAATTTCAAAACTTGTAATAGGCGATTTGGGAGACGGCTCGCTTTGGTGGAAACTTTCTCTTATAATAAGCTGCGGAACAATAGCCGGCGCAGTCATTCCGGAAGTAGTGAAAATATTTACTTCGGTTAAAAGCGCTTTTGTGCAGAACGTCGTAACGTCTTCAAAACACGGCGGCGCTTCGCTTAACGTTCTTGCAGGCCTTACGGCAGGCAATTACAGCGCGTACTGGATGGGGCTTGCAATAATAATTCTTATGGCTATAGCTTATGCGATAAGCACGACAGGCCTTGCGTCAATAATGATCGCTCCGGCGGTTTTTTCATTCGGGCTTGTAGCTTTCGGATTTCTAGGTATGGGGCCGGTCACGATAGCCGTTGACTCTTACGGCCCGGTCACCGACAATGCGCAGTCCGTATATGAGCTTTCTCTTATTGAAAGCGTTCCCAACATCTCAAACGAAATAGAAAAAGATTTCGGATTTAAACCAGTATTTGAAAAATCGAAAATTCTTCTCGAAGAAAACGACGGAGCCGGAAATACTTTTAAAGCTACGGCAAAACCCGTACTCATAGGAACCGCTGTTGTAGGCGCGACAACTATGATTTTCTCGACAATAGTCATGCTTACAAACGGCCTTACCACAGGACTTGAAAAGCTTTCGCTTCTTCACGCTCCTTTCCTTTTGGGCTTAATTGCGGGCGGCGCGGTAATCTATTGGTTTACCGGCGCGTCAAACCACGCAGTAACAAGCGGCGCATATAAAGCCGTAGAATTTATCAAAGGCAATATAAAACTCGACGGCTCTTCGGAAAAAGCTTCTACACAGGATTCAAAAAAAGTCGTAGAAATATGCACAAAATACGCGCAGAAAGGAATGATAAATTTGTTCCTTGTAGTATTTTTTACCACTTTAGCTTTTGCGTTTGTAGAACCTTATTTCTTTATCGGCTATTTAATATCCATAGCGCTGTTTGGTCTTTTTCAAGCAATATTTATGGCGAATGCCGGCGGAGCATGGGACAATGCCAAAAAGTTCGTGGAAGTTGATTTACGCCAAAAAGGAACCGAACTTCACAATGCAAGCGTCGTAGGCGATACGGTAGGCGACCCTTTCAAAGACACTTCTTCCGTAGCCATGAACCCGATAATAAAGTTCACAACATTGTTCGGCCTCTTAGCGCTAGAGCTTGCCTTAGTACTTGCTTCAAAAGGCGCGCTTAACATAACGCTTGCCGCAATATTTTTCGCGGTAGCCGTAGTTTTCGTGGTAAAATCATTCACGGATTTACGCAACAAAGACGAACAGCCCGCAGAAGTAAAATAAAAATAATAATCACAAAAAAAGCCTGACATTAAAAAATGTCAGGCTTTTTTTATTTTACCCAAGAAAAAAGGTAAGCCCTTACATGCAGGTCTTTTCCTTTACAGGCAGCAAATTAGAAAAACAGCGTTCCTTTATAGTCTTTGTAGTTATTAGTGTCGTTAATTCCCACTTTTTTAAAGGGGTGTCCGCACCTTTTGCGGACGGGGGATTTCGCCGTTGCCGTTGCCGTTGCCGTTGTCTTTTGCTTTTGTTGTTGTCTTTGTCTTTGCCGTCCGCTTTTGCCGTTAGTCGTTGCCGTTCGCCGCCTTTAAGCGAGTCTATGAGCGGAAGATTTTTGAAGATTATCAAATTCGGTTGTTTGAGCGGCATTCCTCTTAAGTCTTTATGCCGCGAGTTCCGAATTTGCTTCAAAAATCTTTTGCGAATGCTTTCAGCGGCAAGGGTTT
>JAISDI010000114.1 GCA_031264895.1 Endomicrobium sp.
CCGTAATAAATGAGAAAATTGCCGCGCTTGACGGTTTTACGCAAATACATCCTTTGCAGCCTGAACAAACTATTCAGGGCGCTTTGGAACTTATGTACAATCTTGAAAAAGATTTATGCGAAATTTCCGGCATGGACTATTTTTCACTTCAGCCGGCGGCAGGCGCGCATGGGGAATTTGCGAGCCTTCTCATAATAGCCGAATATTTTAAATCGATCAAACAGAAAAGAACAAAAATAATCGTTCCGGATTCCGCACACGGCACAAATCCGGCTTCTGCCGCTTATGCCGGCTTTGAAATAGTTCCGCTGAAATCCGAACAAAACGGAACTCTTTCCGCATCAAAAGTAAAAGAAATTTTAACTCCGGAAACAGCCGCTATAATGCTTACGGTTCCGAATACTCTCGGAGTTTTTGAAAAAGAAATTCCCGAAATTGCAAAAATCGCCCGCGAAAACGGCACGCTTCTTTATTATGACGGCGCAAATCTAAATGCCGTCATGGGCATGGCGCGTCCGGCGGATCTAGGTTTTGACATAATGCATATAAACCTTCACAAAACTTTTGCCGCGCCGCATGGCGGCGGCGGACCTGGCGCAGGCCCCATAGGAGTTAAAGCGTTTTTAGAACCTTTTTTGCCATTACCGAGAATTGAAAATAAAAATTCAAAATTTATTTTAAACTGTAAAAAACCAAAAAGCATAGGAAAAATGAGAGCTTTTTTCGGCAACTTTCCGGTTATGGTAAAAGCTTATGCTTATATCAAAGCATTGGGCGGCAAAGGTCTTAAAAATGTTTCCGCGCAGGCGGTTTTAAACGCCAACTATATGCTTGCGAAATTTAAAAACAAAATAAACGTTCCCGCAGGCAACAGATGTATGCACGAGTTCGTATTATCTCCCAAAAACGTCCTGCAAAATGGTATAAGAACAATTGACATAGCTAAAAGACTTTTGGATTACGGCTACTATGCCCCAACGGTATATTTCCCGCTGATAGTGGAAGAAGCAATCATGATAGAACCGACGGAAACCGAATCGAAAGAAGTTCTGGACAAATTTATCGAAACCCTAAACAAAATAATTTTTGAAGAATCCGCAAACGCCCCCCAAAAAGTAAAAGACGCCCCGTCAACCACTCCGGTAAAAAGACTCAACGAAGTCGAAGCCGCAAGAAAACCCATCCTAAAATGGAAAAATAGAGACGCAAGCAACGAATAATTAGGGCATGTTCACACAAATTGCTAGGATTTTTGAGGAAATTTTGGTTTTTTTGCAGACGTATCTGCGAAGCAAAAAAACCAAAATTTACCAAAAGCAACTTTGTTGCATAAGCTGCCGCAGCCCCTTTGAGTTTTTTGGTCAAAACAAACCCAACATATGATTATAAAAATAGTTTTAATTTAATTAAAAAAGTATCTAAAATTCTAAAATCTGGACTTTTTTTAGAAACTAAAGTGTCCGATAAGATATATTGTGTTTGGTCGGATTTTTTGACTGCAAAGCTTTATTTTCTCGTCGAAAAAATACATTTTCTGTACTTCAAATAACCGCAGAGCGGGAATTTGAAGGGACGGAAAATGTACCTATCCGTTAACAGCTTACTTGAAGTTTTTTATTCAGCCGTAAAAAATCTTTTTTGGTTGGGACGATTTTCGTCCCGCATTGTTTTTGTTGCAAAACAGATTATTCCGGATTATTCGGTTAATATTTTTAGGACTAAAAGGCCAGGTACCCTTTTTGTCCCTTCAACAGCAGCACATCAATTTATTGATGTGCTGCTGTCTTTTTTCGTTTGCGGATAAAAAAGGGGGATTAATGGCGGGTATCAAATGTAAAAGGTTGTTTGATGTGCGCGTTGGGCGGTTTGTTTGGCGGGTTTCGCTTACAAATGATGAATCTGTTTTGCAAGGGTTGGATTATTATTTTGGGTTTTGTGATGTTTATGTTAGTGAAAGGCTGACTGTGCATGAACGCAATATTGTGATACTTAAAATGCTTTTTATGGCGGTTTTGGTTGAGATTAATCAGTATTTTAGATTGCAAGAGGTTTTGGATGGCGATTTTAAAACTTTCGTTGATGCGGTAAGCCTTATATTAAGGGATTTGTTTCTTGATGGGAATTTGGCGACGATTCTAAAAACGGAAGTTAGGAAAGGCAAGTATAAGCAAAAGTTGAAAATGGGGTATTTGCCGGTCAAAAAAATCAAATTTAGTGAGGCGGCTTGATATGAAAAAATATAGATTGACGGATGAGACTATTATAGTTGATGGGGTCGTGTTGTATCGGATAGCGGCGGTTGTTGATTTTAGCGATGTGAAGGCTGGGGGTTTGGGCGGGTATATAGAAAAGGAAGAAAATTTGTCGCAGGCTGGCACCGCTTGGGTCTTCGGCAACGCTCAGGTCTTCGGCAACGCTCAGGTCTTCGGCAACGCTCAGGTCTTCGGCGACGCTCTGGTCTACGGCAACGCTCTGGTCTACGACGACGCTCTGGTCTACGGCGACGCTCGGGTCTACGGCAACGCTCTGGTCTACGACGACGCTCTGGTCTACGGCGACGCTCGGGTCTACGGCAACGCTCTGGTCTCCGACGCCGCTCGGGTC
>JAISDI010000065.1 GCA_031264895.1 Endomicrobium sp.
TCTTTTCTTTTTTCGATTTCGCTTTCTACAACGGCTTTGGCTTTATTTGCCTGCGCGCCGATAACTTTCTTTTCTTCGATGGAATACTGCGATAAAGATTTAAGAATCTGCGTCAAAACTCCGTTTTTACCGATGTACTCGTTCTTTAACGATTCCAGAACCGCGCCGTCGGCATTGCCGATTTTTGAGGCTGCCTCTTCAATGATTTTGTTAATTTCATTCATCTTCCAGTCCTATGAGTTTATTTAATTTTTCTCTGGCCGATTTATAATTTTGATCCAAAGACAAAGCTTTGGAGTACATTTCTTTTGCGCCGCAAAAATCGCCGCAAGTTTCTTTTGTCAAACCTATATTATAATAAGCTTCCGCGCTTCCAGCGTCTATTTCAATGACTTTTTTAAACTCGGAAATCGCTTCGTCGCATTTATTGTTTAAAAAATAAAATTTTCCGAGTTCCATATGTTCGGTTTTATCGTTTTTTTGTATTTTGCCGTCGTCTTTCATTTTAAACCTTTTAAACCTTTTTTATTTTAGAAAGAGCTTCCCGCGAACCTATAACCACCAAAACGTCGTTTTGCATTATTTCGTCGTCCGCGCACGGAACCATATTGACTTCTTCTTTAATATCGGCGTTGCCGTTATCGTCAACCGTAGGAACGCGCCTGCGCAGCGCTATAACGTTGACCCCGTAATTGCTTCTTATGCCGGAATCTTTTATCGTGGATCCCCAAAAAATTTTAGGGGCTATCAGCTCTATAAGATCATAATCTTTTGATAATTCGATCTGACTCAAAATATTCGTCGACACTATATTTTCGACAAGCTTTTTTGCCATCTCAAATTCCGGATAGATTACTTTATCCGCGCCGATTTTTGCGGCGACGCGCGAATGCCACTGGCTTACGCATTTCACGATAATATTTTTTACGCCTAATTCTTTTACTATCAATGTTGCAAGAATGCTGGTTTCAACGCTTTCTCCTATTGAAACTATAACCGTATCGCAATCGGCGATACCCGCGTCTTTCATCGCTTTTTCGTCGACAGCGTCGGCAGCCAGAGCCTGCGTAACGTATTGGCTCATTTTATTGACTATATCCATATCAATGTCTATGGCCAAAACCTGCATGCCTTTCTTTTCAAGTTCTTTTGCGACATTTGAGCCGAAAGTTCCGAGACCTATAACGCCAAACTGTTTTTTAGGCATCAATGCCTCCTTAGAACTATCCGACAAGTATTCTCGATTCAGGGTATTTAACGTTTTTTTGTCCGCTGTCTAACATCAAAATCAGCAGCGTAAGAATTCCCAATCTTCCGATTATCATAGCAATAATGACAAATATTTTCCCGTAAACCGAAAGATAAGGCGTTATGCCTTTTGAAAGTCCTGCGGTACCTAAAGCCGAAACGGCTTCAAACACGATGTCTGAGGTATTCATGTTATCTTCAAGAAAAACAAGAACCGCAGAAATAAAAGCCGCCGCAGCGACAAATACCACAAAAATCAGCAATGCTTTTTTTATTAAATCTTCCGGCATAGTTCTCTTGAAAAGAACAAAACTGCCTTCTGATTTTATCATGCCCCGCACGAAAACAAATACAAGCGCAAGCGTAGTTAATTTAAGCCCGCCCGCAGCGCTTCCGGGCGCGGCGCCCGCCGACATCAAAAAAATCAAAACCGTATCGGTAAGTTCGCTAAACCGCTCAATCGGCACGCAGCTAAAACCTGCGGTTCTTGAGCTTACAGCCTGAAAAAAAGAATTGTTTACCGCGTGAAAAATACTTCCTTCCGCGTTTAAAATACCTGTTTCCCGTGAAAAAAAGAAATATAAAAAACTGGCAATCGTTATTGCCGCAGTCATAAAAAGAACTACTTTCGAATGAAAAGACAATCGGGTTTTATTTTTGAAATGGTCGTACAAATCAACTATCACAAAAAAACCCAGCCCGCCCAAAATAATCATCGCCGCAATCGTATACAACAAAACCGGTGTCGACGAATAATTTTCAAGACTGTTTGCGAAAGGGCTAAACCCCGCATTGCAAAAGCCCGCCACAGAATGAAATATTCCCAAATAAAGAGCTTTAAAAAAAGGATACTCTTTCAAGAAAACGACTGTAAGTACTGCCGCTCCGGCAGCTTCTATGCCTAAAATAAAAGACAAGGCTTTTAAAATAATTTTTTTTAATCCGCCAAAAGACGAAATATCGAATATTTCCTGAAGTATGCGTCTGTCTTTAAGCAGCATTTTTCCGGTCAACAGCGCCGCGACGGTAGAAACAAACATATAACCCAAACCGCCCAGCTGAATCAAAAATAAAATTACCGTCTGCCCGAAAAAAGAATAAAACTCCCCCATATTTACGACAGTCAGCCCCGTAATACATACGGCTGAGGCCGACATAAACAAATTATCTAAAAATGAAAAGTCAAACCCCGCATTTCTTGATACCGGCAAAGATAAAAGAACCGAGCCGGTTATCATAAGTCCCAAAAAAAACAAAAATATTGTTTTTACCGGAGAATACTTCATTTACCTTTTTTATGCCGATTTTGCTATTTCAATGAGTTGTTTAAAAGAAACGTTATCGTTTACGGCTATTTCGGCAAGCATTTTTCTGTCTATGGCGACATTTGCTCTTTTTAGGCCTGAAATAAACCTGTTGTAAGATATTCCTTCTTCTCTTACGGCAGCATTCAAACGTATGATCCAAAGAGTTCTGAAATTGGCTTTTTTATCTTTTCTTCCGACATAAGAATAGTTGAGAGACCTCTCAACCTGCTGCATAACCATTCTCCAGCGGTTTTTCTTTGTCGCATAAGAACCTTTTGCAAGCCTGAAATATTTTTTCTTTCTTTGTCTGGTATATACCACGCTTTTTGTACGCATTATGATCTCCTTAAAGTACCGGCAATAATCTGTTAAAAGTTATACGGCAAGTATTTTTTCATTATCTTCATATCCGTTGAATCAACGATTGAAGGTTTTCTTGATTTTCTGTTCTGATTTCCTGAATCGCCCGTCAAGAGATGTCTTTGTCCGGGTTTTTTGTACTTCACTTTACCGCTTCCGGTAACTTTAAAACGTTTTTTTGCGCCGCTGTGCGTTTTCATTTTTGGCATTGTCAATCCTCCAAATTGTAATTTCTATTTTGCATTTGATTTTTTTCTTGGGGCAAGCGTAAGAAATACTCTTGTTCCCATTGAAGACGTTCTTCCTTCCGGCTCGGCAATATCTGCCAGAGACTCTTTTATTTTGTCCATGATTTTAATGCCTAAATCTTTATGCTGCATTTCCCTTCCGGAAAACATGGCTGTAAGCTGTACTTTGTTGCCGTCTTCAATAAATTCCCGCGCATGTTTAATCTTAAATTCCAAATCATGCTCGCCAATACGGGGCCTTATCCTGACCTCTTTGACATGGGAAATTTTTTGTTTTTTTCTTGCTTCTTTCTCTTTCTTTTCCGTTTCATATTTGAATTTGGAAAAGTTGGTTATTTTGCATACAGGCGGTTTAGCCATAGGAGAAATTTCTACCAAATCCAAATCTTTTGACTGCGCCATCGACAAAGCATCGCCGATTTTTACTATTCCTATCTGGCTCCCGTCCGAGTCAATAAGCCTCACCTCGGGAACCCTTATGAACTGGTTTATACGAAATCTTCTGTTTTCGACGGCATCCTCCTCTCGGTATTACCCGAATTTAAAATAAAAATTCGGGGCGGAATTAAAATTCCGCCCCGTAAATATGATAAATGGCCAACAGCCCATTCTCTTCTTATTTAAAACCTTTTCCCTAAAAGTAAAGGTGAGCCGGGACGGCTTCTTTTTTTAAAATATTGTAACGATTATATAAAAAAAATTTCATTGTTGTCAATATGCGATAATTACAGCGCATTGTTGCCGGGTACGCTTTTGCTTTTTACCAAAGCTATGAAATCATCCGTTTTCATTACCCCTAAATCTTTGTTTCCTCTTGCTCTTACGGCTATGGAAGAAATTTCTTTTTCTTTATCTCCTGCAACCAATATGTAAGGGATTTTTTGCATGGCGTTTTCTCTTATTTTATGACCTATTTTTTCGTTTCTGTCGTCAAAAACGGCTCTTATTCCTTCTTTTTTCAGTTTTGCCAAAAGTTCTTTGCAATATTCGAGCTGGTTTTCATTTATATTTGCTATTACGGCTTGAACCGGAGAAAGCCATAGAGGAAGCGCGCCTGCATAATGTTCAAGCAAAACGCCTATAAATCTTTCAAGAGAACCCATTAAAGCTCTGTGAATCATATACGGTCTTGCTTTTTTGCCCGTCGAATCTATGTATGAAATGTCAAATCTTTCAGGCAGGTTGAAATCAAATTGTATAGTTGAACACTGCCATAATCTTCCTATGGCGTCTTTAATTTTTATATCGATTTTCGGGCCGTAAAAAGCTCCGCCGCCTTCGTCCACTTCGTATTCGTATCCGGTTTTTTTTAAAGCGTTTTCAAGGGAAGCTTCGGCTTTGTCCCAATCTTCGACTTTGCCTACATATTTCTTTTCGGGACGCGTCGCAAGATAAATTTTATATTCTTCAAAACCGAACATTTTAAGGCAGTCTATAGCCATTTGAAAAACCGTAATAACTTCACGTTCCAAAAGTTCCGGCTGGACTATTACGTGTCCGTCGTCCTGCGTAAAACCTCTTACGCGCAAAAGGCCGTGCAGAACGCCCGATTTTTCAAATCTGTAAACCGTGCCGAGTTCAGCGTATTTTACCGGAAGTTCGCGGTAAGAATGAAGTTTTGTTTTATAAACCATCAAGTGCATGGGACAGTTCATCGGTTTTACGCGGAAAGGCTTACCTTCGATTTCCATCGAGGCGTACATATTTTCCGAGTAAGTCTGAAGATGTCCGCTTATCGCAAAAAGTTCTTCGCTAGATATATGCGGCGTCATAAGCAGTTCATAATTATTGTCAAGATGAAACTTTTTCCAGTTTGATTCGATTATGTCCCTTAAAAGAGCGCCTTTCGGGTGCCATAGAATAAGCCCGCCGCCGACAGCATCATTTACGCTGAAAAGGTCTAAATCTTTTCCGAGTTTTCTGTGATCTCTTTTCTGAGCTTCTTCTATTTTCTTTAAATAATCGTCTAAATCCTCTTTTGTAAAAAATGCCGTGCCGTAAATTCTCTGAAGCATTTCTCTTGAAGAATCCCCTCTCCAGTAAGCGCCGGCAACAGATAAAAGTTTAAAGTGTTTTACTTCACCCGTTGACGCGACATGCGGGCCTTTGCAAAGATCAGTAAAACTTCCGGACTTGTATATGCTGACTTTATCATCTTCAATTTGAGAGGCTATTTCGGCTTTATATTTTTCGCCTTTAGCCTGAAAATCTTTTATAGCCTCGTCTTTAAGCATAGCAGAACAAACAAAAGGTTCGTCGGCTTTTACGATTTCTTTCATTTTTTCTTCTATTCTCAACAAATCTTCCGGAGTAAAAGCTTCCCCCCTGTCGAAATCATAATAAAAACCGTCTTCAATAGAAGGCCCTATAGCAACCTTCGTTTCCGGAAACAGCTCCAACACCGCCGCCGCCATTACATGCGACGCCGAATGTCTTAATGTGTCTAATGATTTTTGTTCTTTGCTCATAATTTTTATCCTGTTATTTTTATATTTTTTGATTTAATTGATCGGCAGCTAAGCTGCGCAGTTTAATTGTAAGAAAAGATAAACCTTCAGGCAAGCCCGCAAGTTCGGCAGGTAAAAAAAATATTATAGCTTAGTTTCTTAATATTCATAGTTAGACATTATACAAATTTTTAATTTATTGTACTAATCCGGTTTCAAATAGACAGGCCATATTAAGCAGAAGTTATTTTGAAGTTAAGCCCAAGCGAATACGCGAAAACAAGAACATTAGAAAAAGACGGATTTGCGCTTTTTGACAACATTTTATACACGGAACTTCTTTCAACTTTAGCCTGTTTTGCCATAGAAGTTATTTTCTTTTCAGCCATAGCTATAATTTTAAGACTTTCAAGCAGTAATTCCGCATCGCCAGTTTCGTTGTATTTTTTTACGACATGTTTTTTATAGACAGCAAGCTCTTTCGGGTTCTTTCTTAGGTGTTTTGCATAGTATTCGGCAAAATCCAAACCTGAAATTTTTGCATTGTCCGCAGTTATTTCACAATCTTTTTTTTCTTTTCTCATTATAATTCTTAGTTAATCGACAGAAATTTAATAGTATTATTTTATAGCAGATTGAATTGTTATCCGAAAGTTATTTTGTAGTGTGTATATATATCATTTTCGTCGAAAAAAAGTTGCAGTATTTCTAAATCAATGGAGATGTAGCCTCTTTCCTGTCCGGCGATATATTCTATTTTGTCTGCATAAATACTATTAGGCATACCAAGAATCGTTTCAATTTCATTTTTACTTTTTCCGGGCAGAATATTTCTTACAATATCTTTAAGCATATATTGGCGAATACTAGTATTATTCATTTCATTTTCTTGCCATTGTTCCATATTGAATTTAAGATAGTTTGCTCCATGTGGAAGATCCTTTAGAAGAACTTTGTGTAAAATGACATTGCCCGAAAAAGCCGATAAAAGAGTTAAAAAAACACTAAAAGACGATCTCCATATTATTTTTATAATATACTTTTTTGTGAAAAAATTTAAGGTACAGCCTAAAATAAATACAAAAAAAGATATTATTGCAACAATAAAGTAAATTAAATAATAATGCATTTTGTCTACAATATACATATATGTAAAGTTACTCAAAATGCCAGGCAAAACAAAAAAGAAAGATATAAAAAATGAGAGTATTATTGTTTTTTTCATTTCTTTTTAGGAGATATTACAATAAGTTCTTTATTAGCTAATATTTCTTTCACAATAGAATCGCTGTCCGTAATACCCTGCGCTATTAATTTTTTTGCAGTTTCACGCCCAATTTTATTGTTGTGTAAATCCATCTCTTTTTCTTTTGTATTTGCGGAAGCTATCTCATGATTTGTCGCGATTTCTTCGGCAAAAGATTCTCCTAATTCTTTTACCATTTCTGCGTTCCAGTAAGCATGCCTGAAAGCGTCGCTTTCATCATTATGTCCGTTATAACCAAACTCTTTTATTGTCCTTTCAGTCGCAATCTTTTGAGCTTTATCCGCTTTAATTAAATCTAAAATTCTGGTGGGATTATCCTTAATTGTTTTTGCTTCACCTTCGGTTCCCATTCCGGTTACTTTTAATATAGTTCCTAATAGGCTTTCAAACTCATTATCAATATCATCCTTATATTGTTCATAGTCTTCATATGTTTCAGGCATATCAAAACCTATTGGCTGCACATCTTTTCTTAAAGGATCTAAAAATGAAATCCAGCTTACGAATTGCTTGAAGTCTGTTGTATTAATAAATGTTATTGTTGTTCCTGAATATCCTGAACTTTTTGTTTGAGTGTAAATATCATAACCGTCAGATTTTATCGGATTAACATTATTTGAAAGTTTGAGTTTAGAAACTAAATTTTCTACATTTCTTGCATACTCTTGGTAAGGATACATCTTACCTTTCACCATTTGGATAGTATCTGCCATTTGGCTGTAAAAAGGAATTTGAGATTTGGCATGTTGTGTTAATTGTGATTTGATAACGCTATTCACTTTTAAATAAGATGTAGGATCCATTTTTAAAAGAAACGCCTGTTGGTCAGTTGGTAAATCTTCAAATTTCACATCGTTTCTTAAATTCCAAAACAAATGCTGCTTCATTGAGGGGGTAATTTTTTCTTTTGAATTTGTATATATCGCGATATCTTTATATAAAGGAATTTCGGGCGAATCTTTTCTTAAGACAAATTGTTCGTTTGCGCTCGGGGAAGCTTTACCTGATTGTAAACAATATGTTTTAAATTTAAATGTTGTTTTACTATTAGGCTGTATTGTAAAAATAGCTTTATCATGGTTTACTTCAAGAGCTTTGAGCGCTTTATACTGTTCTAATAATGGAGTTAGTTCATTTATCAGTGCGTCATATTTTTCAGCGTCATAGGTTGTATTTTTTACTTTTTTGTTTAAAAATTTAATGTTTTCTAATAAATTCTTATGACTAAACTGAGTATAATCATACTCTTGTAGTTTTGGCGTTTTTTCAGGCAAAAGCCTGTTAGTCGATACTAGTTTTGTAGAGCATGCATTTAAAAATAAGCAGATACAAAGGAGCAAAGAAAATAATCTGCCAAGTCTTTTCATTTGTTACCTCTTAAGAATTGTTAACGTATATCTTCTATTATTTTCAAATTTATTGGAGATATTTAATTATCATATCTATTTTTCTACTGTCCCCAATAAACCTCGCCGCAATCGTTATTCCATCGGCTAGCCCAGCCTGACGGAGCGGATAAAAGTTTTTTTACTTTTACTATCGGTCTATTGCAGCCCATGAATGGATACATAGAAGGGCCGCCCAGATACTGTAAACTTGCAGGAAGAGTTATTTCCGTTATGCTCGTACAATCTTTAAACGCATAAGAGCTTATACGAACTAAAGAATCTCCGAAATCTATATCTTTTAGTTTTGTGCAATATTCAAATGCCGATTGACCAATACTAGCAGCGCTGTTTTCAAACTTTATACTAACCAAAGCACTGCACCATCTAAAAGCGCTCTTATTAATACTTATTAAACTTTCCGGAAAAGTAAGGGTTTCTAAACTGGTACATCTTTGGAATGCCTGCTCTCCGATATATTCTATTTTATTTCCAAGAATAACCGTTTTTAGTTTGGAACAATTTAAAAAAGCCCCGCTGATATTGCCTCCTTCGATATGCGTTACGCCGTCATTTTCAATAGTTATGCTGATTAATTCGGTACATTCTCTAAACGCTTCGTCTTCAATACTTTTTACAGTACTTGGAATAGTAATACTTGTTATCCCGCTTCCGGCAATCGCCCCAGCGTCAATTTTTGGAACTCCCGTTCCTATTATCACCGACGTCAATTTTGAACAATCTGCAAAAGTTCTTTTTAGAGAATTTGTTACTCCGTCAGGTATCGTGATACTGCCCTGCAAATTAGAACACCCTTTGAAAGCATAGTCGCCCAGATATGTTAAAGTTTCCGGAATATTAATTGAATTTAAACTTTTGCAGTTATAGAATGCGGCGTCTCCAATCTTTGTTGTGGCATTACCAAGTATAACGCTGTTTATATTTGAACAATTTTCAAACGCCGACTTTTCAATAACCGTTATGCTGTCGGGAATTGTTACTCTCGTTATCATATAGTGATTTTTAAATGCGTCAACACCGATAGCCGTTACCGGCTTGCCATTGTATGTTGACGGAATAACAACCTCTTTTGATGAGTTGCCGCCAGAAATATTCACGGCAAAAAAAGCCGCTGCAGAAATTTCGTATTCGCTCCCGCCGTTTATTTCTTTATACGAAAAGTCCGGAATGCTAAACGCTGATGATGATTCTGACGACGACGAATCTGTCGCATCAGAATTATTTGTTTCCTGAGAAGGTGTACCACCGCTTTGCTCATCGTCGTTACAAGCAATAAAAGTTAATGTGCAACACAAAACCAATGTCAAACTTAGTAATTTTTTCATATATCTCCTCTAAATTATTTAGAGTATTTTATATCCTATTGATAAAACAACGCTTTGATTGACTAAATCATATCTATTCCTGCCATTATTGTTATAAAAATACATCGCAGATTCAGCAGAAATAAAACCAATTTCTATTAAAATATCTTTTAATTCAAAACCTATATTCAAGCCATAATACATTTTAGAATTGTCTTTTACTATCTCATCCCGTCGATAATGATTATTATTTATTGTCCTTTCTGGTTGTAAGGAATGCATTCCCAAATTAAATGATACATATAGATTACTTTGATGTCCGGTATTATGTTTAAGCTTAACTAATAAATAATATGGAACATCATAATATTCTAAAGAATCATTTACGGAAAAATATCCCTTATTTGAAAGATTAAAACCAAGTCCCAAATAAACAATACTGAAAGCTCTTATATCAAACTCTAGCCCTGTATAGTACTTATTTGTAGCATCATACATACCATTTAAACCGTCTGATCTCGAAATATTTGCTTTCGACGATAAATCTCTTCCGAACTTTAATATTAAATCTAAATCAATTTGTCTACGCTGAGTATTGTCACTATTTGTACCTGAAAAAATAACGTCTGCCTTATTAATTTTTTGCCAAGCATTACCTTGCTGCAAAATATACGCGTCATTGGTTTCTTGTACAACTTTACCTTCGGCAACTGCGCCGCCGTTCAAATACAGTGTGTCTGCAAAAATAGCTGACACATTAAAAATCAAACAGGCAATCAACATAAACAATGATACTTTTTTCATAAATTACTCTCCTCTTATTAGAATATAGCCATTAAATAACCCTTTTCATTTAATCTTTGCCAAAATTTTGGTTTAATAAAAAAAATAGGATGAGCTAACCAATATTTGAACAACTTTTTTATAAACTCAATTGAAACTATAAATGCAGAATATTGTTTTATTTCATTTTTCCACGGAGTCATAAAAGCATATTTAAAATAGTATTTTTTCAAAGGATGCGGGCAAAGAGCATGCCAAGGCTTATCAGAAGCAGAAAAATGTATTATATACGAAAAAGATATAAAAGTCTTCAAATATTTTCTATTGTAGTACTTTCCTTTTTTCAAAAGAGTACCATAAGGTAAGTTCCAATTAGGAGGAATGTACAACACTCTTCCCGCTAAAACTGCGTTTAAAATATCTTGATCCACCCAAACAACTTCATTATGTTTTACATATTCCTTCCATTTATTATAAAAATCAAATTCCCTAAGAGCTTTAATATTAAACATTAATACTCCGGCATTAAAATATCCGTAATTATCAGAAACGGCAGCAATTAAATGCTCTTTTACATTTATATTCCATAAGAGTGAAATATCTTTTTTAACTATAATATCACAATCCAGATAAATTGCTTTTTCTACATTTTCAGGTAAAAGTTCTGGGATTAAAAGCCTGTTATATGTTGCAAGTGAAATAAATTTTAAAACAGGCAAACCTCTAAATTCATTTATATCAATTCCGATAAAGTCCATTTCAAAATTCTGAATCTTTTTAAGCTCAAGAAATTTATTTTTATTATCTTGGCTCAAATTACCTAGTATAAAAAAATGTATTTTGTCATTTTCAGTATCCATTTTATGATTATCTAAAATAGAAACTATGGTCGCTCCGCAATGTTTGGCAAAATTGTCATCTAATCCAAAAACCACATTTATCATTCTTTTTCTCCGTTTGATAAGAAAATTTATAAGTATTTAATATCAAGAATTATTTTGCTACCTGTTGATAAGCCTATATCTTAATTTTTTTCTCAACGATTTAATAAAAATAAAATTTGTTAACAACATTATAATTTTCTCTTTCAGCTTTTTTCCCCATAAAAAGACTTTATTTAATTTTTTAAATTCTTCATGACCTATATAATCTTCAAAAGTTACAGGTTTATTTGTTCTTTCATCAACTTTGTATTTCATATCTTTTAACCAATCTGACATATACCTGTTTCTTACTGAAATCGCATACTTTATATTAAACGGAAAAGGCCGTAAAAAATCCAAAGAAGCTTCAATACTTGTGTTTTTTATATTTTTCATTTTATTAATTTTAATTTGCTCTGGAAAAATGCTGTTTTGTTCTCTGTGTATAACAGTAAGCTCCGTATTGTCATTGGCAAACAGCGACAAATGTATGGAAGACCCCTGAATACCCGCCAAATATTTACAGTTTTTAATTAGCTCTATTTGTTTTCTTATAGACACTTTTTCAGGATACACTATTTTGAATCCGTTGGACTCAAACATCTTTTCAATCTCATTTTCGCCGCATATGTAAGTTTCATCTTTTTGAAATTTTGTTCTGGATAAATATATTTTATCGTAAGAACAACCACTTGAATTGGTGCGTATTTTATCGAATATTTCTTTGTATTTTTTGTGATAAAAGCGGCCATACAGTAAATTTGACTGTTCTGGAATTATAACAGAACGGAATCTGGATGGTACTTTTACCCTAGTGATATTTTTTTTATCTAACCCGAATATTTCAATCAACTCGATAAAAAATACATCTGATTCCCCTATGTATACCGCTTTCTTTTTAAAAAAATCATTATTATTCAAATAAACCCATAAACGATTTAAAGAATCAATAAGAAAGTGTCCAAAGTGAGTGGAAAAATTTCCCAAAAATACGACATCATCGTCTATATATTTGAATTCTCTGTTTACATCATAAGTTTCAGGAGCGCCAACGTGAACTGTTTGTTTTGATACTCTCGTTTTTGACAACTCTATTATATTTCCGCTACAATCAAAAACACCGCCTTCATTTAAAGCGCTTGGGCTTGGGCTATGCGAAGAATTATAAAACGGAACAACAACGGCATTATTGTGAGTCTCAATTTTTAATTTTCCGGTGTATTCAGTTATTTCAGAAGCATATTTATTGAATTTTTCTTTAAAATTATCTGAGGCATACAAGATATTCATTGTTTTTTATTCACCTTCAATATTTGATACAGTAATTTACGGAATAATTAGCCGGTCTGTTCTCATTTGCAGTCGGAACTACTCTTGAAGCATCAAAAGTAGCCATATTACTTCTCTGTATATCTTCTCGTCCTCCGATAGGAACTGTAAAACTACGTGGCGTAGAACCATAAATCGCCCCGCTAGTAGTCGCAATAAGTCCCTGTGCATTTACTGCTGTTACCTCAAATGTTCCAGTAATATTCCTTATTGCATCGCTTTGTTGAACCGCTAAATTTGCCGAAGCAATTGTAATCTTGCCTCCCAGCGTTGTGGTTACGGTGTTTGAGCCGTTTCCTCTCAAAAACATTCCTTTAAAATTTGGAAGATTAAATGTGCTTCCGCTACCTCCGTAAATCGTACCTATAGCCTTGAATAGTTCCGGGTAATCCGATCTGCTTAATATACTTCCGTCACACAGTAAATATCCTTCAGGAATAGTGTTGCCGGCATAAGCGATAACCGTTCCCGGAGGAACACCTAAGTAACCAATATCTGAAGAAGATGACGGCCTAAAATATATTTTGTTATTGCTTATTCCTATATATGCGGTAGTTGTACCGACTTGAATTGATATTTCATTGTTTGAAGATAACTTTTCTGAAGTAATCGAATGATCTGCCGTAAATGAATGTTCTGCCGTAATCGAATGAAAAGAATACACCTGAGCCATAAATTTCTCTCTTGGCGCCAGAATAGTTGAGCCTACTGTTAACTCAAGCCATACATCGCCTTTGCTCCAATCAATTCCTGTCGGTTTTAAAACGTAAGTAAAAATACCGCTTGAAACGGAAACATTTACGGAATTTGATGACCATACCGAATTTCCGCCGGTTTCGTTGTAGTATAATTTAAACGTCATACTTACAGTATCGCTTACGGGTGTTTGGTATGACTTCAACCTTCCCGTATAACGAATTTCGTTAGGAACTTCCGCGTTCAGCAAAACAATAAAAACAAATATACTTAACAAACCGAAAAAACATTTCTTCATTTTATTACTGCTCCTTTTTTATTTTTGTATACCACACACATATTACCGGCGATGAATCTATTGCTA